>JAISDL010000073.1 GCA_031264825.1 Accumulibacter sp.
GCGCCGGAACGGATCGTCGCGGCCTTGTCGGCGGCGGGCGCGCGGAACGAATGCGATCTGCTGATCGTCTGTCGGGGAGGAGGGAGCCTCGAAGACCTCTGGGCGTTCAACGACGAGAAGCTCGCGCGCGCGATTCGCGCGTGTCCGCTCCCGGTCATTTCCGCCGTCGGGCACGAAACCGACTTTACGATCGCCGATTTCGTCGCCGACCGGAGGGCGCCGACGCCGACGGCCGCCGCCGAACTCGCCGCGCCCGAACGGAGCGCCCTCGCGCGCGCGCTCGACGAGTATCGGCGTGGCCTCGACCGCCGGATGCTCCGCGTTTTCGAGCAGCGGGGCCAAAGGCTCGACGCGCTGGCGCGACGCCTGCGGAACCCGGCGCAGGAGATTGCCCATCGGCGCGAACGCCTCTCCAACCTCGAACGCCGCATCGATGCCTCGCTGGTCTCGACGTGCGCGCGCGGGCGAAACGCGTTGTCGGGGCTGACAAACCGCCTTTTTCAGGCGCGCCCCGACCTTGGGCGTTCGGCGCGCCGCGTCGATGCGCTCGCCCTGCGTCTGCGCGGGGCGGGTGAAAAAAAATTGAACCGCTCGGCGGCCACGCTTGTCCAATTACAAGCCGCTTTGATCCACCTCGACCCGAAAAAAGTGCTTGCGCGAGGATACAGCATTGTTTTTGATAAAGAGAACGATATCGTCAGGGATAGTCACCAACTCGAGGCGAACGCCTCTGTCGTCATTTCTTTCCACAAAGGCACCGCCCGCGCGGTCGTCGCTTCGACGACGCATGAAGCGCCGGGCAACGCCGACTAAAACTGACCCGAAGGAGAAAAATATCCATGGAACACACGCTTTCGCAACTCCCGTTTGCCCTGGACGCGCTTGCGCCGCATATTTCGAGGGAGACGCTCGAATACCATTACGGCAAACACCATCAGACGTACGTGAATACGCTCAACAAACTGATCCAGGGCACCGCGTTTGAAGAGTCCGACCTCGAAACGATCGTCAGGAAGTCTCCGCCGGGCGCGATTTACAACAACGCCGCGCAGGCGTGGAATCACGCATTTTATTGGAACAGCATCAGCCCGGAAACGATGACGCCGACGGGCGCGCTGTGTGATGCGATCGACGCGCAATGGAAATCGGTCGACGGATTCAAGAAGGCCTTCCTCGATTCGGCCGTCGGCAATTTCGGGTCGGGCTGGACCTGGCTCGTCAGGAAACCCGACGCTTCGCTCGCCATCGTCAACACCGGTCCGGCGGGAACGCCGCTGACTTCGGCGAACCGGCCGCTGTTTACCGTCGACGTGTGGGAGCACGCGTACTACATCGATTACCGCAACCTGCGCGCGAAGTACGTCGAGACTTTCCTCGACAAACTCGTCAACTGGGATTTTGCCGCGAAAAATTTCGCCTAGCGCGAATCCGTTCCGCATGAAACGACCGGCGGCGCGTGGAGTGCCGCCGGGGCGACGCCGATGAGTCCGGGAACGGCGATGCGGTTTGTATCCCCGTCCGGGAGGAAATGACGGGACATCGGAGAGGCGCGTGGAGTGTAAAAATTCCGCGCGCCCATGCCTTCACCGTTACCGCGGTCAGCGGCGCATCGAGTCGAAGAATTCGCCGTTGGTTTTCGTCGCCTTGATCTTGTCGAGCAGGAATTCCATCGCTTCGAGGTCGTCCATGTTGTAGAGCAGTTTCCGCAGTATCCACATCTTCTGAAGAACGTCGGGCAGGAGCAGCAGTTCCTCGCGGCGCGTTCCCGAGCGGTTGACGTTGATCGCGGGGTAGACGCGCTTTTCCGCCATGCGGCGGTCGAGGTGGATTTCCATGTTGCCCGTACCCTTGAACTCCTCGTAGATCACGTCGTCCATCCGGCTCCCCGTGTCGATCAGCGCCGTCGCGATGATCGTCAGCGAACCGCCTTCTTCGATGTTCCGCGCCGCGCCGAAAAAGCGCTTCGGCTTTTGCAGCGCGTTGGCGTCCACGCCGCCCGTCAGCACCTTGCCGGACGCCGGCTGGACGGTGTTGTACGCGCGCGCGAGGCGGGTGATCGAGTCGAGCAGGATCACGACGTCCTTTTTGTGCTCGACGAGGCGCTTTGCCTTCTCGATCACCATTTCGGCGACCTGGACGTGGCGCGTCGCCGGTTCGTCGAAGGTCGACGCGACGACTTCGCCGCGCACCGAGCGCGTCATTTCGGTGACTTCTTCGGGGCGTTCGTCGATCAGGAGGACGATCAGCGTGATGTCGGGATAATTTGCCGTGATCGCGTGCGCGATATGCTGCATCATTACGGTTTTCCCGCTTTTCGGACTCGAGACGAGCAGGCCACGCTGCCCTTTGCCGATCGGGGAAATGATGTCGATGATGCGGCTCGTCGTATTTTCTTCGCCGCGGATGTCGCGTTCGAGGCGGATATGCTTGTCGGGGTGCAGCGGCGTCAGGTTTTCGAAAAGGATCTTGTTTTTCGACGCCTCCGGCGGTTCGCCGTTGATCCGGTCGACCTTGACGAGCGCGAAGTAGCGCTCACCGTCTTTCGGCGTGCGTATTTCACCTTCGATCGTATCGCCGGTGTGCAGGTTGAAGCGGCGAATCTGGCTCGGGCTGACGTAGATGTCGTCGGTGCTCGCGAGGTAGGACGTGTCGGGCGAGCGGAGAAAACCGAAACCGTCGGGAAGCGTTTCGAGCGTTCCGTCGCCGAAAATCGTTTCGCCCTTCTTCGCCTTGTTTTTCAACAGGGCGAAAATCAATTCGTGTTTGCGAAGCCTGTTGGCGCCTTCGATGTCGTTGGCGACCGCCATGTCGAGGAGTTGGCTTACGTGCAGGGCTTTCAGTTCGGATAGATACATGAGAAAAATAATTGAAAGAATTCGAAAAACGTAAACGCATACACGCGGCGCTCGCGTGCGGGCAAAAAAGAAGGGAGTACGGCTCGGTTATGGAAAATTCCCTTGAAAACCCGTTTCATTCCATCCCAAGACCGCAAGAACCACACCGACTTCGCCGCGTCGAGTTTCGGCTTGTCTTTGGCGCAAATTCGATTTATGAACGGAATCAGACGCGAGGAGCTTCGTGGACTCCCATTATGCCTCGATACGGCACAGCGCAACGGCTTTCAGAAGAGAGGCTAACAATTTTACAGATTATTGTCAATGAATGTCGCAAGTTCGGATTTCGACAAAGCGCCGACCTGCGTCGCTTCGACGTTGCCGTTCTTGAACACGATCAGCGTCGGAATGCTGCGTATTCCGTAATGGGAAGGCGTCGCCGGATTTTCATCGACGTTCATCTTGGCGAATTTCAGCTTTCCGGAATAGCGCGCGTCGGACGCGAATTCCTCGATCAGCGGGGCGACCTTCCTGCACGGGCCACACCATACGGCCCAGAAATCGACGAGAGCGGGCAGGGACGATTGCAACACCTCGGCGTCGAAATCGGAATCGGAAACGATGGAAACGGGTTCGCTCATTAGAGAAACTCCCTCGAAAAGCACGGTAAAAAAATGGAGAATGATTCAAGTTGTGGCATTATGACACGTTTTGAGTCTTTGTTTCCTCGGCCATTCCGGCACGCCGGCCTTGGCGAAAAAACGCGGCGGACTTTTCCCCGCGCCGCGCCCGAAGAGGCGCCTATTTTACGATGAACACTCCGATGCCGTCGCCCGACCCAACCATCGCCGTGATCGCCGACGAAAATTTTTTCGACGCGCTCGCCGTTCATCTGCTCGAATTTCACGCCTCCCGCGCGGACGCCGCCCTTGCCTCCGCCGACCTTTCGGAGATTCTCGTTCTCACGCCGTCGGCGGCGATCGGCGCCGAGTTGCGCGCCGCGCTCGCGCGCGCTTCCTCCGCGCCGCTCCTGCTGCCGCGCTTCGATACGATGAAAAATTGGGCTTTTCGAGCGCCGCTCGAAAACGTCCCCGAACCTTTCCCCCCGAGCGCGCGCGTCGTCCTGCTCTACGAAGCGTTGCGCGTCAGGGATTGGTTCGATGAAGCCGCGCGCTGGGAAGTCGCTTCGGAAATCGCGGCGCTTTTCGACGAATTGAGCGCGCGGTCGATTTCGCTGCCCGAAGACGAAGGGACTTTCGCCGCGCGGCTCGAAGAAGCCTACGCGATCGACGATTCGCCCCCGCTGATGTTCGAGGCGCGGATCGTGTACGAATTATGGAAGGCGCTGAATTTATCCGGCGCCCTCGACGCGAACCTCGTTTATCAGGCGCGCCTGACGCTCCTTGCGCGGGACGCCGAAAAAGCGGCGCCGCTTTTCGTCGTGCTCGACGCCGCGCCCGAAGAAGCGCTCATCCCCGCCGAGCGCGAATTCCTGCGTCGCGCCGCAAAGTTTCGTCGGGTTCGGGTTTTCCGCCCCGCGCCGCGCGAAGAGCGCGCGACGCCGCTCCTGCGCGTGTTGGACGCCGCGTGGTCGCGCAAACTCAACGCTCCCGATGTCCTCGACGCTCCCGGCGCGCCGCTCCGCGAACGCGCGCGCGCTCTGGGCCGTATCCTTCCCCAAAGCCCGCTTTTTGGGCGCCTGCGAATCCTCGCCGTGGAGGGGCGCGAAGCCGAGGCGCGGGCGGCGGTCGCGCAGACCGGCGAATGGCTGCGGCAAGGGCTGCGCACGATCGCGCTGATCGCGCAAGACCGTTTGACGGCGCGGCGTGTCCGCGCCCTGCTCGAACGCCGGCGCATCCTGGTCAAGGACGAAACCGGATGGAAGCTTTCGACGTCGCGCGCGGCGGCGACGATCGACGCGCTGCTCGAAGTCGCCGCTGAAAACGCTTGGCACTGCGACGTGCTCGACCTGTGCAAATCGCCTTACGTCTTTTCCGACCTGGGCGAAGACGAGCGCGCCGCGGGTGTCTTCGCGCTCGAAACCGCGATTCGTCGCACGTCGACGCAAAACGACCTCCTGAAAATGCGGCGCTGCGCCGCCGCGCTCGACGCGCCGGAGGCGAAAACCGCCCTCGCGCTGATCGACCGTCTCGCGGAGGCCGTCTCCTTCGTCTCGGGCGGACGCGCATCGCTGTCCGAATGGCTTTCCCGCCTGGATAAAGCGCTTCAGGTTCTCGGCGCGCTGGCGCCGCTCGAGACGGACGCGGCGGGACGCGCCTTGTTGAAACTGCTCGAAGAGCGCCGCGTCGAACTTTCCGCGAACACGGCGCTCTTTTCCTTCGGCGTCTGGCGAAGCTGGCTCGACCGCGAAATGGAGTCGGTCAATTTTCGCGACGAGACGATCGAAAGCCCCGTCGTTCTGACGCCGCTCAAAGCCGCGGGCTTGCGGCGCTTCGACGCCGCGCTCATCCTCGGCGGCGATTCGCGGCATCTGGCGGTCGACGCGCGCGGTCGCTTCTTCAACGATTCCGTGCGGCGCGCGCTCGGCCTCGTGACGCGCGAGGACGAGGAAAACGCGTTGCGCCGCGAACTCGAACGCCTCTTGTCGGTCGTCCCGCACGTCGCGGCGACCTGGTGCCGGGACGAAGAGTCCGGGCCGCTTGCGCCCGACCTTGCGCTTTTGTCGAGCCTGCACGAACTCGCTTGGGGCGACGACCTTTTCGGCGCGTGCCTTGCGTCCTGGCCGGAACCCGAAGTGGACCCCGACGCGCCCGTCGATTCCACGTTCGCCGCGCCCGTCGCGCCGCCGGATCTGATTCCCGAACGTGTTTCCACGAGCGCGTGCAAGACGCTCGTCGCTTGCCCCTACCTTTTTTTCGCGCGTCACGTGCTCGGCTTGGGCGAAATCGACGAAGTCCGCGAAGAGATGCAAAAAAATGATTACGGAAATTTTGTCCACCGCATCCTCGAAGCTTTTCACACGCGCCACCCGCTCGTTTCCGCGCTGGGGAAAGACGAGGCGCGGGCGGCCTTGCAGTCCTGCGTCGACGAAGTCTTCGACCCCTATATCGCCGATGACTTCCCGGCGATCGCGTGGAAAGGGCGCTGGGAAAAACGTTTGGACGCCTACCTCGACTGGCAGCGCGAACGTGAGGCCGAAGGTTGGCGCACCGCGCGTTCGGAGGTGGACGTCGGGTCGACGCTGTATCTCGCCGACGGGAAACGCCTCGAACTCCACGGTCGCATCGACCGGATCGACACGATGGGCCCGCGCGTCGGCAAGGGCCTTTCGCAGGGCGTCGCGCTGCTCGACTACAAAACGCAGAAGCAAGGGCGCATCGAGGAATACATCGACGACGACGTCCAGCTCGCGCTCTACGCGCTGATGTACGGCGAGGAGACCGGAAAGAGCGCTACGGGAAACGCGGGTTTCCCGGAAGAGGCGGCGTACGTCGCGCTCGACGACGAAGAAATTTCGACGGTCAAGTCGGGCGGCGCGGTGGCTTCGCTCGAAGAAGACGCGAAATCGCAGGAAGAACGCCTGCTTCGCGTCTTCAACGCCCTCTACGCGGGCGCGAGGCTTCCGGCGCACGGCGCGAGCCGCGTCTGCGCCTACTGCGAGGTCTACGGTTTGTGCAGGGCGGCCGATCATGCGTAATCGACCGGCGCTCGACCCTACGCGCAGCGCCGTCGTCGAAGCCTGCGCGGGGAGCGGAAAGACTTGGCTGCTCGCCTCCCGCATCCTGAACCTCTTGCTGAGCGGCGCGGCACCGGGTGAAATCCTTGCGATCACCTTCACCCGCAAGGCCGCGAGGGAGATCGAAGACCGCGTCGTCGACTGGATGCGCTTTTTGGCGACGGGCGACGATGAACGCGTCGTCGAATTTCTCGCCGAGCGCGGCGTTTCCGCGAACGAAACGACTTTGCGCGCCGCGCGCGGCCTTTACGAGTCCTCGATGACGGCGCGGTCGCGGCTCACGCTGACGACCTTCCACGGCTGGTATTTGCGGCTGATCGACGCGGCGCCGATTTCGTCGGGCCTGACGGGGTGCGTGCTCGTCGAGCCGGATTCGCGCTCTTTCGACGCGTTCTGGCGCTCCTTCGTGTCCCGCTTGCGGGAAGGTTCCGAACCCGGCGCCGCGTTCAAAAGGCTTTTCGACGGAATCGGCTACGGCGCCGTGCGCGCGCTTTTCCGCCGCGCGATGGACAGGCGCATCGAATGGATGGCCTGCGGTGAAGACGGAACGGACCCCGCCGAAAAAATCGTCGCGTTGCTCGGCGAAAACGTCGGAGAACCCGGAGACGCGGTCGAAGCCTTCTTTGCGGACGGGTGGGACGCCGGTTTCAGGGAATACCTCGCCTTCCTCGAAGCGAATACGACGAAAACCGCGCAAGAAACCGCCGAGCAACTGCGCGCCGCGCTCGATCCGAAAGAGATGCTGAACGTTCCGAACGCTTCTGCCCAACGCTTCGAGTGTCTGCAAGGCGTCGTGCTCAAAAAGGACGGCACGCCGAAACAGCTCAAACCCTCGGAAGCGCTCAAGAAACGTCTCGGCGCCGAAAAGACCGCCGCCTTCGTCGAGACGCACGAAACGCTCGCGGGGAGGCTGGTCGAATGTCTCGAACGGCAGACCGCCGAAGGCGTCCTCGCGTTCAACCGCGACGCTTGCGCGGCGTTTTCCGCCTTCCTCGCGCACACCGACGCCGTGAAGCGCGAACGGCGGCAAATCGACTACGTCGACGCCGAATGGAACGTGCTCCGCCTGCTCGGCGACGAACGGACGGCGGCTTTTCTCCAGGCGCGTCTCGACGCACGGTATCGCCACGTGCTGCTCGACGAGTTTCAGGATACCAACCCGATTCAATGGCGGATACTGCTCTCGTGGCTCGCCGCGTATTCCGACGGCGTGCGTCCGACGGTTTTTCTCGTCGGCGACCCCAAGCAGTCGATCTACCGTTTCCGTCAGGCCGAACCCCGTCTTTTTTCAGCCGCGACCGACTTTCTGAAGCGCGAATACGGCGCGGCCCTCTGTACGCAGGACGCGACCTACCGAAACGCGGAACCCATCGTCCGCGTCGTCAACGCGCTTTTTTCCGCGCTGCCCGCATTTACTCCCTTCCGGGCACACGCCTCGCTCGCCGGTGACTTGCCGGGGCGCGTCGAACTCCTTCCGCTCTTTGAAAAGGGCGAGGCCGAAGCGGGCTTGCCGTCCCGGGTCGGGCTGCGCGACCCGCTGGTCGAACCCGAAGTCGAGGTCGAAGACGCGCGCCGTGAAATGGAAGCCGACGCGCTCGCCGAAAAGATCGACGAAATCGTCGGAAGAGACGGCATCGCGTGGCAGATCGTCGATAAAACGCCCGAAGGCCGGGAAATCCGGCGACCCGCCGCCTACGGCGACATCATGCTGCTCGTCCGCTCGCGCAGCCATCTTCCCGTCTACGAACACGCGCTCGCCGCCGCCGGAATCCCGTTTGAAGTCGGCGCGCGGGGGGGCTTGCTCTCGGCGCCGGAAGTCCGCGATTGCGTCGCGCTGCTCGAATTTCTCATCCTGCCGCTCGACGACCTGAAACTCGCGCACGTCCTGAAGTCGCCTCTTTTCGCCTGCGACGACGAAGAACTCACGAGGATCGCCCGCCTTGAGGGCGCTTCGTGGTGGCGCCGCGTACAGTCCTTGGCCGCGAAAAGCGATTCGTCGCTCAAGATAAAGCGCGCGGCGCGCCTTCTCGAAAGCTGGCTCGCCATCGCAAACCGCCTGCCGGCGCACGACCTGATCGACCGCATCTTCCACGAAGGCGAACTCGTCGCGCGCACACGGGCCGCCGTCCCGGAGACGCTCTCTGCGAGCGTCGAAGCCAATTTGCGCGCGTTCACCGCGTTCGCACTCGAACTCGACGCCGGTCGCTACCCCAGTTTGCCCCGCTTCATCGCCGAATTGCGCGGCTACCGCGACGCCGACGACGCCGACGCGCCGGACAAAGGCGAAATCGCGTCCGCCGGCGTCGGGCGCGTCAGGATTCTGACGATCCACGGCGCGAAAGGCCTCGAAGCGCCGATCGTCTGGCTGCTCGGCGCGAGCGACGCGACGCGCACCGACGCGTACGGGACGCTCCTCGACTGGCCGCCGGAAAGCGCCGTCCCAAGGCATTTTTCATTCTATACGCGCCGGGACGAGCACGACGTTCTGCGCAGGGCGCTTTTCGACGCCGAAAGGGCGGCCGAAAACCGCGAGGAACTGAATCTGCTCTACGTCGCGATCACGCGCGCGCGTCAGGTTTTCATTGCCAGCGGCGTAAAGAGGGCGCGCGGCGACGGCGCGTCGTTTTACCGCCGGATCGAGGCCGCGTTGCGGTTCCTCGGAGATGACGCCGAACCCGGCGCCGGCGCCGAATTCGGCGACGAGATTCCGCGCGTTCCCGCGTGTGAAGGAGCGTCGGGCGCGTCGATACCTGCCGCCTTGGACACACCGCCGCCGGTCGGCGCGGTCGGCGAATACCGCGTCAAAAGCGTCGAAGGCGCCGACGACGCCGTCCGATTCGGAATCCTCCTCCATTCGTTGCTCGAAAACCGCAGCGAAGGCGCGTCCGCCAAGGAGGATTCGGGTTTCGACGACGCGATGCGGCGCCGCGCAGAAGTGGTCGCCGACCGCCTGCTCTCGTCTCCGGGGCTTGCGCGCTTCTTCGACCCCGCGCGCTACGAAAAAGCCTGGAACGAAATCGAGATCGCACACGGCGAAGGGCGGATGATGCGGATCGACCGCCTCGTCGACTGCGGCGACGCGCTCTGGGTGCTCGACTACAAAAGCTCGCGCCCCGAGACCGAACGCATCGGGGAATACCGCGAACAGGTTTCCGAATACTGCCGCGCCGTTTCCGCCGCCTTCCCTTCGAGAAAGGTTCGCGGCGCGCTCGTGTTTGCCGACGCGAGCCTCGTCGAAGTGGTGCAGAGGACAGAACGGCCTTCGGCCTCAGGAATCAGGAATCAGGAGACAGGAGACAGAGGACAGGAGACAGAGGACAGGAGACAGAGAAATCTGCGGCGCAAAGCGCCGGAAAATAATCTGTCTCCCGCCTCCTGACATCTGTCTCCTGAAACCCACCCCCGGCCCCTCCCTTGTCAGGGATGGGGAGGGGTTCGGTGGCGTTGCCGCCGGGGAAGGGCAACAAAATACCGATCGGTTTTCATCTGGATAAAAAGGAATCACGGGGAAGATAAAAACATGTGGATATCGATACCGGCCGTCGCCGTCGGCGCGGCCTTCGGCGCACTCGTGCGCTGGCAGCTTGGACGGGGACTGAACGCACTTTTTCCGTCGATGCCGCCGGGAACGCTGCTCGCCAACCTGGCGGGCGCGTTCGTCGCCGGCTTCTGCGCGGTCGCGCTCTCGCGGGAGTTTTCGCCCGAATGGCGGCTTTTCGCGATTACGGGGTTCTGCGGTGGATTGACGACTTTTTCGACTTTCTCGCTCGAAGTCGTCGGCAACCTCCAGCACGGCAAACCGGCGCTTGCGCTTTGCACCGTCGCGGTACACGTCGCCGGGTCGCTTCTCATGGCCTTCGCGGGGATATGCGCCGCGCATTTCCTGAAGAGTGTTTCGTGAGCCTTGCAAGGCTTCCCCGGACGCGCCCGCTCTCGGCGCTACGCCGCGTCGGGCACGTACTGCGGAAGGAATGGATACAGGGTGCGTACCCGCCGCGATTGCAGAAAGTAAGCCGTCCATAGCGAGGCGAGGGACACGTCGAAGATCAGATCGCCTCCGGCGTAGCCGAACAGCTTCCCGGTCTCGATGCCGAAAAGAAACCACGACAAAAGCATTTCCGCCAAAGTAAAGCACGGGTCCGAAAGCCACAGCGTCGCGATCGTCAAGACGATCGATTCCCACCTCCGCACGAAGAGGAGGCAGTAGCCCGCGACCGTTCTTTGCACGACGACGACGTAAGAAGCCCATTTGATCGCCGTATCGTAGAACACCCACCCGCCGCTCCATTCGAGGTCTGGATAGAGTCTGAGCATTTCCGCGTGCTCGATCGGCAAAATGAGGATTTTTGAAAGCGGACAGAAAATCGTGAACATGACGAAGAAGAGCGTCAGGAAAACGCCGAGTTCTTGCGGCCGCTGTTTTTTCATACCTGTCAAATCGCTTCCTCCGTTTATCCGAATCACTCGAAAAACTCCGTGCCGCGTCCCGCGCCTTTGCCGGGAACGCCGCGCGGACTGCGCGCGTCTCTTCAAGGGTGGACACTCTGCGTCCGTCCAAGTTCCATTTGCATTTCGAGCCGTGTTTTTTTACCCGGCGCGAGCGGACGCCGATTCTACCCGGTAAATCGCTTCGGAGAACGGGGTTTTTGTTCCGTCGGTGTATCGCAAGCGTCGCCTTCGCGCTTTGAAAAATACACGCCGTCGGGAGTCTGAAAATGAAATAGAATTGCGTTTTTCTTTCCACGCCGCCCGAAAAGTCGTTCCTGAGCGCGCAAATTATGGAGTCGCACCGTGAAGCTCAAAAGCCTGATACACGTCCCGCGAGACGGTCGGAAAATCCTTCCGGGTCATCCCGTCCCGGATCACCCCGTCATCCCCTTCATCGAAGGCGACGGAACCGGCGTCGATATTACGCCGGTGATGATCGGCGTCGTCGATGCGGCCGTCGCAAAGGCTTACGGGGGCAAACGAAAAATCCACTGGATGGAAGTCTATGCCGGGGAAAAAGCCGTCAAACTCTACGGCGAAAACGTCTGGCTCCCGACCGAGACGCTCGACGCGCTCAAGGAATACTCGGTCTCGATCAAGGGGCCGATGACGACGCCGGTCGGCGGCGGAATCCGCTCGCTGAACGTCGCGCTGCGCCAGGAACTCGACCTCTACCAATGCGTCCGTCCCGTCCGCTATTTCAAGGGCGTCCCGTCGCCGTTGAAGCACCCGGAACGCTGCGACATGGTGATTTTCCGTGAAAACACCGAAGACATTTACGCCGGGATCGAGTGGGCGAACGGCACGGAAGAAGCGAAGAAACTCATTCGCTTTCTCCGCGACGAAATGGGCGTCCAGAAAATCCGTTTCCCCGAGACTTCCGGCGTCGGCGTCAAGCCGATTTCGGTCGAGGGCAGCGAGCGCCTCGTGCGCGCCGCGATCACGTACGCGATCGCCAACAAACGCGCGTCGGTCACGATCGTGCACAAGGGCAACATCATGAAATTCACCGAGGGCAATTTCCGCGACGCGGCGTACGCCCTCGCGCGGCGCGAATTCGGCGGGAAACCGATCGACGGCGGCCCCTGGCTCGAACTGCCCGGCGGTATCGTCGTCAAGGACGTCATCGCCGACGCCTTCCTCCAGCAGATTCTGTTGCGTCCCGAAGAATACGACGTGATCGCGACGACGAACCTGAACGGCGACTACATTTCCGACGCGCTCGCGGCGCAGGTCGGCGGGATCGGGATCGCCCCCGGAGGCAATATCTCCGACCACGCCGCGTGCTTCGAGGCGACGCATGGAACCGCGCCGAAATACGCCGGACAGGATCGCGTCAACCCAGGCTCGCTGATCCTCTCGGCCGAGATGATGCTGAGGTATATCGGCTGGGTTGACGCGGCCGAAACGATCGTCCGGTCGATGGAAGCCGCGATTCTCGACAAGGTCGTCACCTACGATTTCGCGCGCCAGATGGAAGGAGCGACCGAAGTCTCGTGCTCCGGCTTCGGCCGCGCGATGATCGAGAGGATGGGGGGGCAGGAATCAGGAGACAGGAAACAGGAGACAGATCCCGTATAGGTTGGGCTTTATTTCATTCAGACCAAGCTATACCGCCGAGGACGGAGCGGAGATGCTATAGGTTGGGCTGAGCGTAGCGAAGCCCAACGATCGCGGGGCGGGATGAAAAAACGTACAGCTTGGGCTTGATGCCCCCCCCTGAATACCATTCTACCGTGCCATTCTCATTCATGCGCATGCGGAACGTTGGGCTTCGTAAACTCAGCCCAACGATCATGGCGCGAATCGGTGCCACCCCGTATAATGAAACATTGCCAGTGATTCACCGATCTCCGAGTTAGAGGCACCAAGAGGGGGTGCTTGGCCGAGGTGGCGGGTTACAGGCATTTGCTCTTTGCGT
>JAISDL010000099.1 GCA_031264825.1 Accumulibacter sp.
CCTGTATCGTTTCGAGCAGCGTATATGCCCAGATATACGATTGCTCCGAAAATGGCAAACATGTTCTCTCTGATTTTCCGTGTCCCTCGGGCACTCTCATTCCAGGCACTGTGGGAGAATCCACGCCCCCTTCTCCATCGCATTCGGACGAGTTGAATCGCGCGAAGGAAAAACTGGACGAGATGACAAAAGAGCGTCGCTCCCGCGAAGCGGAAGCGGAGGCGACTCGCGAAAACGCCATCCGGAGCGAACAGGAGGAAATAGAAAAAGAGGTGGACAATCTGTCCGTTGTCCCCATATTAAGGAAGACGCAACGCTAAAGTGATTGCGCCACGTGTAGCTTTCGTCCCGTCAGGAGAAGAGAATCACGGCAAACACGAAATTCATCGGATCGCCTCGAAAGTTAAGCCGGCTTTTCGGTCGGTGATGGATGGAGCTCAAATTCTCCGGCGGTTTTTTTGACGCCAAGGCTGGAAATATCATGAAAAAAACGTACTGGCTTTTGATCGCCGGCCTCGTTTCCGGTAGCGCGTTTGCGGATATATACGAGTGCGTTGAAAACGGCAAACGCCTTTTTTCAGACGTACCATGTCCTTCCGGCGCGCTTGGCGCGGTCGTTCCAGAGACGGCGGAGAAAGCATCTTCTCCTGTCGCGTCACCTTCCGAGAACCTGGATCGCGCGAAAAAAAATCTCGATGAAATAGTGCGCGATCGCCGATTGCGTGAAATAGACGCCGAAATCGAGCGCGGTGAAGAAGCGATTCGGAACAACATCGCCCTGATGGAAAAAGAAACCGCCTCGATCCAGGAAGAATCTCACCAGATCGACAACAGGTTCAATATATTGTTGAAACACAATTTGGCGCTGAAAATGCGGGGTGTCGTCGCGAAGCATCGAACGATCAACAACGACCTGAAAAACCGGGTCGTTTCTTTGCGCGCAAAAAGGGAAAGTATCGTTCCCGAGCGTACTTCCGATGACGCGCAGGGACTGAGCGGAGAGCTTTACCGAGCGCAACGCGAGCGGCGCTTGAACAGTATCGATACTGAAGTCGCCTACAATCAGCGCGAAATCCAGAGAAATCAGACGACGATGGAGGCTGAAGTCGCCCAGCTTCGAAATGAACTGGAAGGCATAGACAGCCTCAACAATGCCTCGTGGAAATTTGCGCTGTTGGAAGAGATACGCGCGGTTTCAGAAAAATACCAATTGATGAACAGTGCCCTTGAAGGCCGAATCGACACTCTGATCGCGGAAAGGAGCAAATTGCTTCAGTGATTACAGAAGACAGAGTTTGTAGTCAGTTGTCTGTAGTCTGACGGAGCGTCTCACGCGACAACTGAATACTGAAAACCGGTCACGAAGCGAACGCAGTGAGCGCTCTGTCTTCCGTCTTCTGTCCTCAGTCCTCATATCCTCAGGAACTGGTCGAAGCGGAGGTTCTCGTCGGCGGTTTCGTGGAAGTCCGCAAGCAATTCCTTCATGTTGAGGATCAGGACGATCTGTCCGCTCGGCAAGGTCGTCACGCCTTCGACGCCGCGCGGGCAGAAGTCGTCAAGCGGCTTGACGACGGCGTTGTCGTATCCGATGAAATCGTCGACGGCGAGGATGAAATGCCATTCGGTCGTTTCTATCAGGACGCCGTAACCCGACTTCGTATTTTCCGTCCATCCGAAAAGGCGCGAAAGCGGGATGAGCGGCAGTATTTCGCCCCGGACGAGCAGCGTATCCTTGCCGCCGATTTCCTGGATTTCGTCGACGTTGATCGGCAGTATTTCGCGGATCATCGTGAGCGGAAGCGCGAAGGGCTGGTCGTCGAGGAGGACGAGCAGCGACGGAAGGATCGCAAGCGTGAGCGGTAGCGTAATCGAAAACGCCGTTCCTTCTCCCGGGACGGTGTGGATGTCGATCGTGCCGTTGAGTTTTTCGATGTTCTGCTGCACGACATCCATCCCGACGCCGCGCCCCGAGACCGACGACGCTTCGGAGAGCGTCGAGAAGCCCGGAAGGAAAATGAGCTTCAAGCTCTGCGAGTCGTCGAGGTCGGCGGCGTCTTTTTCGAGAAGCAGGTCTTTCTCGACGGCCTTTTGCCGGATGACCGACGGAAGCATCCCGTGTCCGTCGTCGGCGACGACGAGGATGAAGCGGTCGCCGTCCTGGCGCGCTTCGATCCGCACGACGCCTTTCGGCGGCTTTCCCGCCATCCGCCGTTCTTCGGACGACTCGATGCCGTGGTCTATCGCGTTTCGGATGAGGTGGATCATCGGGTCGAGAAGGTCCTCGATCAGATTCCGGTTGATCTCGGTATCTTCGCCGAGGAGGAGGAGTTCGACATCTTTGTCGAGCTGGCGCGCGAGGTCGCGGACGATGCGCGGGAATTTCTGAAAAAGCCTGCCGACCTCCTGCATCTGCGTGCGCATGACGGAATTCTGGAGGTCGCGTACCAGAAGGTCGAGTTGGCCGACGGCCAGGTCGAGCGAGTGGAGCGTTTCGGGCTTGTCGTTGCCCGAAAGTATTTCGCTCCACAAGGCGTTGACGTGGTTGCGCATGAGGCTGATTTCGTTCGAGAGGTTGAGCACGTGGTCGAGGCGCACAACGTCGACGCGCACGGTCTGCGCGCGCGCGGGAAGTTTTTTGTCGTCTCCGGCGGCGGAAGCCTGCGCCTCGCCCGCAGGGGAAATCGTATCGCCCTCCGCGACGTGTTTTTCGGACGCGACACGAGAGGGTTCGGGTGCGGCGGGCGCCGCCGAAACCCCGGTCAGCGCATGGAAAAGCGCTTCCCAATCGGGTTCGCTTTCCCCCGTCGGCACCGCCGGCGGCAGCGGCGCGGCGCTCTCCGAGGGAGCGCTTTTTTCGTCCAGAATATCTTGCAGCGCCTGGAGAAGCTCGGGGCTGGCCGGCGCGGGCAGCTTTTGCTGCGCAAGCTCGTCGAACATGTTCCTGATGCTCTGCGTCGCCGTCATGATGACGTCCATCAGGCGCCGCGACAGGCGCATCTTCCCGGTCCTCATCCGGTCGAAGAGGCTTTCGGTCAAATGGCAGAGCTTGACGAGTTCGGCCGCGTTGAGGAATCCCCCGCCGCCCTTGATCGTGTGAAAACCGCGAAAGGCGGCGTCCAGAAGCCCGCGATCTTCGGGAGTCTTTTCAAGCTCGACGAGTTTGTTGTCGACGTCCGAGAGGAGTTCGTTCGCTTCCTGCAGGAAATCCTGGAGGAGGTCTTCGAGTCCGGAAAAGTCGCTCATGGGGATGTCGCTTTCAGGCCGGCCGGTGGGGGTTCGGTCCGCGCTCACGGAGAAATCAGGCGTCGGTCTTGCGGAGGCCGTCCGCGCGCCGCGCTTCGAATTCCTGAAAATGCGACAGCACGTCTCTGGCAAGGCGCGACGCCGAAACGCCCGATTCCTGCAAGGGGGTCGTCCGGCTCAGGTTTTGGCGGGCTTTCGCCATCGTCTGCGGAACGGCGTTTTTCAGGTACATGCACGTATCCGACGCGAGGCGCTTGAATTCCTCGATGCTGATCTTGTTCGCGTACAGGAGGTCCCACCGCACCGCGAGCGACGCCGCCTTGGCTTCGAGGTCGTCGCAAAGCGGGCCGAAAGCGCCGAGCGTGTCGCGCATTTTATCGGCGAGCTGCGCGGTCAGGTCCGCGACCCGGCGCAGGTGTTCTTCCGTTTCTTCAGGAAAGGAGGGGACTGCGGCCACGACGGCCTCCGGCTTAAGGGGCGCGACTTCCCGCGCGGCGGCGCCTTCTTCCTCGTCCAGAGCGTCTTCGTCCCTGCTCTCTTCGGCCTCGAAGAGGGCCGCGATGCGGCGCATCTGGTCCTTGATCGCCGGCGGAACCGGCGGCGCGCCGCCGGAAACGTGCTCGCTCGGCGCGCTTGCCTGCGCGGGGGGTTCTACCGGCGCGGGAGCCTCCGCCGTCGGGCGGACCGGCGCCGGTGCGGCGTCGGCATCAGGGTGAAGCGAAGCGCCCCAGACCTTGTCCGCGATGCTGTCGAACAGGGCTTCGAGTTCGTTCGAATCGCTCAAGGATTCCGTATCACTCATTTATTTGCCATCTTGTCGAAAACCCTGTGGAGCTTTTCGTCGAGCGTCGCCGCCGTGAAAGGCTTGACGATATACCCGCTCGCGCCGGCCTGCGCCGCCGCGATGATATTGTCTCTTTTCGCTTCCGCCGTGAGCATGATGACCGGGAGGCGGGCAAAGTCTTCGTTGGCGCGGATCGCCTGGAGGAGTTGCAAGCCGTCCATATTGGGCATGTTCCAGTCGGTCAGGACCAGCTCGAAATCCTTGATTTTTAGTTTTTGCAAGGCGGAGATGCCGTCGTCGGCCTCGTCGACGTTGGAAAATCCGAGTTCCTTGAGCAGATTCCGGATAAAACGCCGCATCGTCGGAAAATCATCCACGACCAGAATCTTCAAATTGGGGTCAAGCATTTTTTACTCCGAAACTGTTTCGATCTTCCAGCATTGGACGCAAAGTCTCCAGTAAAGGTTCCGCATCGAACTTTGCAACATAGACGTCGACTCCGGCGTCCCGGCCTTTTGCGCGGTTGACGCCGGACAGGAGCGAAGAGTGCATCACGACGGTAATTCCCGCAAAGCGCGGGTCCGCCTTGATGTTCTTCGTCAGGACGTAACCGTCCATTTCCGGCATCTCGGCGTCGACCAATATGAGCCGGATGAGGTCGCGCATACGGACTCCGGCCTGCTGGGCCTGCGCAGCCATGCCCTGCAGACGGCTCCACGCCTGCAATCCATTGTTGGCATATTTGTAATGAATGCCCAGCTTGTCGAGCACATTTGCAATTTTACGCCGCGCGACGATCGAATCGTCGACGAAGAACACGCTTTTTTCTTCGATTTCGAGCTTCGGCAGGTTGACGATCACGGCCTCGCTGAAAACGTTGGCGAGGATTTGCTCGACGTCGGGTAAATAGACCGTCGTCCCGTTTTCGAGTTCGGCGGTCGCCATGATGAAATCGGTCCCCGACGGAAGGACGTTTTCGGACAGCCGGATTTTTTCAGGCTCGACGGGCGAGATGTCGGTCACGTCCTCGACGAGGAAGCCGAGCGTACGTCTTGAGTATTCGACGACGACGATCGTTCTCTCGCTCTCCTGCGGGGACGCCTTCGAGTCGCCGAGAAAGGCGAGCAGAGAAATCACGGGGAAAATCTTGCTGTGGAGCGAAACGAGCCCTTTCATTCCCCTCGGCATATTGGGCGTTCGCGTGATATGCGGCGTGCGCTTGAATTCATTGACCTTGAGCACGTCGAGGCCGAAAACGCGGGACGTCCCCAGTGAGAAGAGCAAAAATTCGATGCTCTTCTCGCCCGGAGCGACGGAAATCCTGGCGTCGAAGCTGCTGAGCATCCGTTTGTCTTTCAAGTCAGGCGGCATCTTGTGCGCTCACGTGGAATCGGGCCGGGTTTCGCTCTTCAGGAGGGAAACGCCGCGCTTCGGAACGCGCGGACGCCAAAAGTACGCTCAGGCGCGGCGAAGCAACCCGGAGCGCGTTTCCCGCCGCGAACGGAGCCTCAGGAAGCCTCGGGGGGTTGAGATTGGGCGTTTTCCGTTTCCGTGGCCACATCGGCGTCTTCCTGCAACATGGCTTCTTCGGTGCGCTGGTTCAGCACCGTGATATTGATGCGCCGGTTCGACGGACTCAAAGGGTCGTTCCGGTCGAACAGCATGATCGACGAGAAGCCGACGACTCGAAACACCTTGTTTTCATCCATCCCGCCGGCGATCATCTCGCGCCGCGCCGCGTTCGCGCGGTTCACTGAAAGCTCCCAATTTGAAAAACCCCTGACGCCGGCGCTGTACTGCGCCGCGTCGGTATGCCCGGAAATGCTGATCTTGTTCGGAACCGAATTCAGCGATTGGCCGATCTCGCGCAGGATCGCCCTGAAATAGGGGGTCGGCTCCGCGCTGCTCGTATCGAACATCGGACGGTTCTGCTCGTCGACGATCTGGATGCGCAGGCCTTCGGGGACGACGTCGACCGCGAACTGGCTTTTGAATTGCTGAAAAACGAAGTTGCCCGAGATCATCCCTTCGATATTCGATTTGAGGTTGCCGAGCGAACGCCTTTCACGATCCTCGAATTCCTTGCGCAGTTCCGCCGTCCGCGCGCCTTTGAGGTTCGCCGGACCGCTTCGCTTGACCTCGCCCTCTCTCGTGTAGCCCGACGACGACGAAATGTCCTTTCCGCCGCCCTTCAGGATGCTCATGGCGTCGCCGGAACCCGAGCCGCCCGCGAAACTGACGCGGAGCGGGTTCTGGAAAAATTCGGAAAGCCCCTTCAGGTCGCCGTTCGACACCGAGCCGAGCAGCCACATGAGAAGAAAGAAGGCCATCATCGCTGTCACGAAGTCGGCGTACGCCAGTTTCCACGCGCCGCCGTGGTGGCCGCCCGCGACCTTCTTGATGCGCTTGACGACGATGGGACGAGTGTCTTCGCTCATTTACGCACCTGTTCGTCCGCTCACTTGCCCTTGCGGGACTTGAGTTCGGTTTCAAGTTCGAGGAAGCTCGGACGGTCTCCCGAGAAGAGGACCTTGCGACCGAATTCGACCGCGACCTGCGGCGCGTACCCCGACATCGACGCGAGAAGAACGGCTTTGACGACGTGGAAGATCTTGGAGCTTTCGCCGATCTTCTGTTCGAGCAAGGACGCGACCGGGGCGACGAAACCGTAGGCGATCAGGATGCCGAGGAAGGTGCCGACGAGCGCGCCGCCGATCATCTTGCCGAGGACGGGCGGCGGCTGCCCGACGGAACCCATCACGTTGACGACGCCCATGACCGCGACGACGATGCCGAAGGCCGGGAGACTGTCGGCAATCTTGGTGACGTTGTGCGCGGGCGCTTCGACTTCGTGGTGATGCGTCTCGATTTCGATGTCCATCAGGTTTTCGATTTCGAGGACGTTCAGATTGCCGCCGACCATCATGCGGAGATAGTCGGTCGTGAATTCCATCACGTGGTGGTCTTTCACGAGCTTGGGGTATTTGCTGAAAATCGGGCTGCTGTCCGGCGTTTCGACGTCGTTCTCGATCGACATCAAGCCCTCCTTGCGCACCTTCGAGAGCACTTCGAAAAGCATCGAAAGAAGGTCGACGTAGAGTTCCTTGTTGTACTTTGAACCCTTGAAGAGAGACGGCAAGGCGCCGAGCGTCGCCTTGATGTTCTTCATGTCGTTTGAGGAAATGAAGCTCCCGACGGCCAGACCGACGATGGCAACGTACTCGGTGGGCATCCACAGCGCGGCCAGACTGCCGTGGATGGCGTAAGTCCCGATGGCCGATCCGAGGATGATGAGATAGCCGACGATTAGAAACATTCAATGTCCCCCATTGCGAACGCCGCCGGACGGGAAGCGGACTCTCAATCCGTCCGCCCGGGATTCCATTCCTGAAGCAACAGCGCCCGTACGAAGCGAAAAACAGTATTCTAAACGATTTTGAACGGAATCAATCGTCGTCTTCGTCGATCCCGAACACCCCGCCGTCGACCAGATCCGCGTAGCTCGACAATTCTTCCGAACCGTCTTCAAAGTGCGCGATCGCGTTATCCAGCCAGTATTCAAACCAATCGAAGAAACCGAAAGGCTCGTCGGTTTCCGGGTCGAGGATCGGGAACGCGCCCGCCTCGTTCGCCAGGTCGAGGAACCACACGTTCCCCGCCTCGGCGCCCTTGACGACGAGTACGGAGTACATCCCGCAACCTTCGTGCGAAAGATAGCTGATGCCGCTGCTCGCCATCTCGAAATATTCGTCGAAGATTCGTTCGCCGGTTTCTTCCGCCTCGTCTTCGGGCATATTCTCGGTGATCGTCTCGACCTCTTCATAGACGTCGGAGAAGTAAAGCGGTTCCTCAAAAGGGAAAGGCTCGGCGGGGTCAATGACGTTATCGTCGCTGTCTTCGAGCGCCATCAGCCCGTAAAACGGTCCCGCGCCGCCGTTGCCGACGTGCAGAAGGTATTGACGGTATTCTTCCGGCAAGCGGAGATCGTATCTGGACTCGAAGGCTTCCGCCTCTTTCTCGGTCAGCTTCGGTTCGAACTTGTACTTGTGGTCGTCCGCGCCGAATATCTCGTAGCGCGCATCGAGTTTTGCCAGCCGCTTCAGTTTTTTTTGAATCGTTTCAAGCCGTGTCATCGCAAGCGATCCTCCATTGTTTGACTCTCTCTCCGAGGGTTTTCAGATGACGTCGAAACCCGCCTCCTCCACCGCTCCCTTGAACTGCGCGACCCCGACCCGCACCGGGTCGAAAGCGATTTCCGCCTGCTTTTTTTCGAGCGAAACGGACACGTGCTCGACGCCCGGCAGGACTCGCAAAACGTTCGTGACGCTTTTCACGCAACCCTGACAACTCATTCCTTCGATATGAATAATCGTCTTTTCCATCTTTCACTCCTTTTGCAGCCCTTCACCCTCGAACGCCCGCCATCGCTTGAGCAGCAGTGAATTCGATACGACCGACACCGAACTCATCGCCATCGCCGCGCCGGCGATCACCGGATTCAACAAGCCGAACGCGGCGAGCGGGATTCCGAGAAGATTGTAAATGAAAGCCCAAAAAAGATTTTGCCTGATTTTCGCAAGCGTCGCCTTTGAGAGCCGAATCGCGTCGACGACGCCGAGCGGATCGCCGCGAACCAAGGTGACGTCGGCGACGCTGACGGCCGAATCCGAACCGGCGCCCATCGCAAAACCGACGTCGGCGGCCGCAAGCGCCGGAGTATCGTTGATGCCGTCGCCGACCATTCCGACGCAGTTTCCCTCGACCGCCCTGAGCGCGCCGATTTCACGCGACTTCTCCGCGGGGGAGACGCCCGCGCGGAACTCGACGATCCCGGCCTGTTCGGCAATCGCCGCCGCCGCGACGCGATTGTCGCCGGTCAACATCACGACCCGGATTCCCATCGCCCGAAGCCTCGCCACGGCGACTCGAGACGTTTCACGGATCGGGTCGCTCATCGCCATGAGCGCGAGCGGACGCGCGCCGTCCTCGACGAGCGCTGCGACGATTTTCCCACTTCCTCGCCAAAGATTCATCTCTTTTTCCGGGAAATCGACCCCGGAGAACCACTCCGGCGAACCTAGGCGCAGGTGCCGGCCCGCGACGACGCCCTCGATTCCGCTCCCCGGATGCGCGCGGAAATCCTCGACCGCCGGCGGCGCGCACCCCGTCTCGTCGGCACGCCGCAACACCGCTTTGGCGAGCGGGTGTTCCGAGCCGCTTTCCAGACCCGCCGCGAGGAAAAGCGCGCGTTCCGCGTCGACTTCGGGTGCAAGCGGCAAAAAATCGGTGATGCGCGGGTCGCCGCGCGTCAGCGTACCGGTCTTGTCGAGCGCGAGGACATTGATCGTCCCGGCGCACTCGAGCGCGGCGGCGTTCTTGATCAGGATGCCGGCGGACGCGCCGCGCCCCGTCCCGACCATGATCGCCGTCGGCGTCGCAAGCCCGAGCGCGCACGGACACGCGATCACGAGAACGGCGACGGCGTTGATGAGCGCCTGACTGAAAACACCGTCGCGTACCCACCAGAACGTGAAAGTCAGTACCGCCAGAACGCAGACGATCGGGACAAAAACGGCCGAGATGCGATCCGCGAGCCGCTGCACGGGCGCTTTCGAACCCTGCGCCTCGGCGACGAGGCGGATGATCCCGGAAAGCAGCGTCGACGCGCCGACGCCCGTCGCGCGGCAGCGCAGCAGGCCCTCGCCGTTGACGGTTGCGGCGAAAACCCGGTCGCCGGTCTGCTTGGCGACCGGGAGGCTCTCGCCGGTCAGCATCGCCTCGTTGACGCTCGAAACTCCGTCGACGACGTCACCGTCGACGGGAAGGCTCTCGCCGGGACGGACGATGAAAATGTCGCCGACATTCAACAACTCCGCGTCGATTTCGACCGTTCGGCCGTCGCGCTCGACGCGCGCGATCTTCGGCTGGAGCCGGACGAGCGATTCGATCGCCTCCAAGGTTCTCGCTTTGGCCCCGCCTTCGAGCCGCCGACCGAGCAAGACGAGCGTGACGACCGCCGCCGAGGCCTCGAAGTAAACGGGCAGGTCGTGGCGCGATCCGAGTGTGACGAAGGCGCTGAAAAAGAACGCCGCGCTCGTCCCGATCGCAACGAGCGCGTCCATATTCGCGCCGCCGCCGCGAACGGACTTCCACGCACCGTCGTAAAACCGCGCGCCGAACCAGAACTGCACCGGCGCCGCCAGGAGCATCTGGACCCAGCGCGGCAGAAAATCGTGATTCATCGACTCCGCACCCGTCATCACGAACATCTGCGCGACGAGCGGCAAGGTCAGGAGCGCGGCAAAGAGAAAATCGCGCTGCTCGCGCCGGAAAATCTCGCGCCGCCTCGCTTTTTCCTCCTCACGTGAAGCGCCCTCGACACGCCGCGCCCCAAAGCCCGCGCGCGTGATCGCGGCGAGAATTTCGTCCTCGTCGGCAAGCCCCGGCGAATAACGCAGACGCACCCGCTCCGACGCGAGATTGACGGCGGCCTCGACGCCCGGAATCTTTTGAAGAACGCGCTCGATCCGCACCGCGCACGCCGCGCACGTCATCCCCTCGACGGCGATTTCGAGCGTCAGCGGCAAAACGGAATACCCCGCCGCCTCGATGCGTTTCACGACCTCATTCGGCGTCGTCCGATCGGAAAGCAATTCGACGCGCGCACGCTCGGAAGCCAGGTTGACGCTCGCCTCGACATCCGGCAAACGCCCGAGCGCCTTCTCGATCCGCGCCGCGCACGCCGCGCACGTCATCCCGCCGAGCGGAAGGTCGAGCACCCGGAAAACACGTTTCGATGAAAGCGCCTCGGTCATACGGACATTATCCCGGATTCCGGGGGCAGAAGACAGGGGACAGAGGACAGATCAGTTACCGGCGGCGTTGCCGCCGGAGAAAAATCCACGAGGCGGGCAAGATGCCCACACTCCCAGAGTATAGGTTGGGGTGAGCGGAGCGATGCCCAACGTCTCGCTTGCGCGAAGCGCAAGCCACTTCAGGGATCAGGGATCAGAAGACAAGAACCGCGAAACACGCGAAAAACGCGAAAAAATAAATACAGACCTTTCGCGTCTTTCGCGCCTTTCGCGGTTGAAATCGGTTTTCATCTGTCTCCTGTCTCCTGTCTCCTGATCCCAAGCCCGTTGGCGACGACGAGAAGGCTCGTCCCGACGTCGGCGAAGACGGCCATCCACATCGTCGCGTGTCCTGTGAAGGTCAGCGCGAAAAACGCCGCTTTCACGCCGAGCGCAAAGACGAGGTTCTGGACGAGGAC
The DNA here is from genome assembly GCA_031264825.1 of Accumulibacter sp. Taxonomy (GTDB): domain Bacteria; phylum Pseudomonadota; class Gammaproteobacteria; order Burkholderiales; family Rhodocyclaceae; genus Propionivibrio. Next base: position 11,301 of record JAISDL010000099.1, read on the forward strand.
TGCGTGCGTCGCGCGCGAGAGCCGGATAAAGCGCGGAATCTTTCTGAGGTCGTCGTCGATCAGCGCGACGTCGGCCGTTTCGACCGCCGCGTCGCTCCCGCCGCCGGCCATGGCGAAGCCGATATGCGCTCCGGCGAGCGCGGGCGCGTCGTTGATCCCGTCGCCTGCCATCCCGACGCGCGTTTTTGACGCCAGATTTTCCACGATCTTCAATTTGTCTTCGGGTAAAAGCGCGGCGCGAAAGTCGTCGACGCCCGAGCGTTCGGCGACGACCCGCGCCGTATGTTCGTTGTCGCCGGTCAGCATGATCGTTTTGACGCCGAGCGCCTTGAGTTCGACGATCGCTTCGATACTGCTGTCCTTCAGGGCGTCGGCGACGGCAAAGAGTCCCTGAACCCTGTCGCCGACGAGCGCGACGACCGTTTTGCCCTGCGATTCCAGGCGAAGGAAGTTTTTCTCGACCTCGCTGCTCGCTCCAAGGTCGCCGGCGGGCGTTTCGATCGCCTCGAACGTGCGTCGGTTGCCGAGCCGCCATTGCCTCCCTTCGATGACACCGCTGACGCCCTGTCCGGGAATCGCCGTAAACGCGTCGACGTCGTACAACGCGACCCCGCGCGCGGCGGCGTGCTCAGCGATCGCCCGCGATACGGGGTGATCCGAACGCGCGGCCAGACTCGCCGCGAGCGCGAACGCGCGTTCCGCGTCGAGGTCGCCGACCGCGACGGAGTCCGTCAGAACCGGTCTGCCGTGGGTGAGCGTTCCGGTCTTGTCGAGCGCGAGGCATTCGAGCAGACGCCCTTGTTCGAGAAAAACGCCGCCCTTGATCAGAATTCCGTGACGCGCGGCGGCGGTCATTCCGCTGACGATCGCCACAGGCGTCGAAATCACGAGCGCGCAGGGACACCCGACGACCAAGAGGACGAGCGCGGTGTAGATCGATTCGTTCCACGCAAGCCCCATAAGGAGCGGCGGGACGACGGCGGTCAGAAAAGCGACCAGAAAAACGGCGGGGGTATAGTATTTTGCGAAGCTTTCGACAAAGCGCTGCATCGGCGCGCGCGTACCTTGCGCTTCTTCGACGGCGTGGATGATCCGCGCGAGCGTCGAATTCGCGGCCGTTGCCGTGACTTCGAATTCAAAGGAACCCGTTTCGTTGATCGTCCCCGCATAGACCGTGTCGCCGACGCCCTTTTCCACCGGCATGGCCTCGCCGGTGATCGGCGCTTGGTTGACGGCCGAGGCACCGCGTGTGACGACGCCGTCGAGCGGGATGCGTTCGCCGGGTTTTACGCGCGCCGTGTCGCCGACGGAGACTCGGCGCGCGTCGGTTTCGACCCACGCGCCTTCGGTGCTTTTTACCGTCGCCGTTTCCGGCGCGAGCGAAAGGAGTTCGCCGATGGCTTTTCGCGCTCTGTCCAGGGCTTTTGCCTCGATGGCCTCGGCCAGATTGAAAAGCGCCATGACCATCGCGGCTTCGGGGTATTGGCCGATGAAAAGCGCGCCGGTCACGGCGACGGACATCAATGCGTTGATGTCGAGGTTTCGGTTTTTGACCGCGATCCAGCCTTTTTTGTAGGTATCCAGCCCCCCGAGCGCAACCGCGGCGATCGCAAAGAGAACGCTCAAGGCAGCGGGAAGCGCGATTCCGCCGACGTTCAAAATTTGCGGGTCGAGGCCGAATGAAAACCCGCGCGCGAATTCAAAGACTTCGGAGAGTGCCGCGAGGAAAAGCGCGGCGCCGAGCCGCCCCCAAGGGATTTTTGCATCACTGACCGGCTCCCGGCGTTCGTCCGCGTCGATTTCTTCAGGCAGCATTCCGATCGAACGCAGCGCGGCGACGATGCTTTCCGTCGAGGGCAAGTTGTGCTCGACGGTCAATGCGCGTTGCAGAAGGTTGAACGAAAGCCCCGTGACGCCGTCCATCCCGGAAAACTTTTTTCGGATCAGCGCTTCTTCGACGGGACAGTCCATGTTCGGAATGCGCAGGACGACGCGCCGCGACGAGTGGATGTCCGTAGGTTCAGCGGTTTGGGCGGCTTGGACAGTTTCCGCCTTTCCGTGCCGCTTCCCCGCGCACGCGCAACCGCCGCAGGCACCCCCCGCCGACACGGGATTCAAGATATTTTCAGCGTTCATGACTCACCTTTTCAGAAGATTTTTGACAAGCGTAATGTCTATAGTTACTATAGAGTCAAGCAAAAATTCTTGGAGAAACGATGAAAATTGGCGATATGGCGAAAAAAGCCGGATGCAAGGTCGTGACGATCCGCTATTACGAAAAGGAAGGACTCCTTCTGGAGCCGGAACGTAGCGACGCAAATTACCGGAGTTACGGTGCGGAGGCGCTCGACCGCCTCGAATTCGTCCTGCACTGCCGGAAGTTCGGGATGAAACTCGACGAAATCCGTGCTCTACTGTCTTTCAGGGATCACCCGCAACGCGATTGCACCTGGGTGACGGAACTCATCGATTCGCACATCGGCGGCGTCGACGCGCAGATCGCTTCGCTCGAACACCTGAAGACGCACCTGGAAGAACTGCGCCACCGCTGCGAAGGCGGCCTCGTCGGCAACGATTGCGGCATCATGCGGAGCCTCGACGCCCCGGACGTTTGCGCGTCGTGCGCTTCTTCACACGCCCCGTGCGCGCACAAGGCGCCTGTCTCAAGCGGTCTTGCGGCCTGATTCCGACCGTAAAAATGATCGGCTTCAGAGCGCGCGGATCGCCCCCAAGGGCAGGAGGTTCGAGAAAATACATCATGGCAAGTGGATTGAAAATATTCAGCCTCTACAAAGTTCATCTTGCAGACAAATATTATTTGCTGCGAACTGAACGGCCGAGCTTTTCAAACGCTTCCCAGGATCAGGAAAATCTGGCAAATAGCGCGGAGCGGAACAAACGAGAATATATTTTAGGGAAAATTGGAGAAACCCACGGCAAATCCCTCACCGAATTCGATTTCATTGGCGAACTGCAAGGCAATCCAATTGGAGACAGATTGTATTCCGAAAACGGAAACCCGGAATTGGACATTTACTATCTGGAAACGGAATTTGGACGCCCGTGGATAATCATGGGAAATGCAAATTCCGAAAGAGATTTTTTGACAGAACTGGACGATGACGAAGATTTATCGAAACTCAAACCTCTCGGACAAGTCAAACGAATCAAGGCGACATTTGTGACCGAAAACGATTTTTAGCGTCGGGCGTGGTCACGGCTTTCATGAACGCATGCGCGGAAACGCCGTTCGGCCACAGCGCGGCGGATACGAGGATATTGGTGTCAATCAGACACTTCATTTTTCCTCTGACCGCATCTCCGTGATCATTGCGGTCACGTCGTTTTCGAAGCGCAGCCCCGCTTTCTCCGCCTCGCCCGCCATCGCGGTTTGGAGCATCTTCATCGCGTAGACCGCCGAGTTCATCATGATGACCTGGTCGTTCCGCTTTATCAGCGTCACCCTGTCACCCGTCGTCAAACCGAGCGCGGAGCGTATGGCTTTCGGCAGGGTGATCTGGCCCTTCGCCATGACTTTTGCGTTGTCAACCAACACGCCTTCCATGTGCTTGCCTCCTGTATTGCAGTGGGAACGATTCCCTACTTACCCTACTCAGAGTATACGCAAGGTTTTTTCGATTGCAAGAGGGAATATCGGCATAACGGCGCACCTGCCTCCGGCGGCCTTCCAGCCTGAACCCGAACATCAGACGAATACGGCCTGCGGTTCCAGATATTCCTCAAGCCCAAACACGCCGAACTCCCGACCCAGGCCGGACTGCTTGAAGCCGCCCATCGGTACGCCTGCTTCGTCGAGCATGTCGAAGCTCTTGTTGATCATCACGGCGCCAGCTTCGATGCGTTCGGCGACGGCCAATCCCCGCGCCGGGTCGGACGCGCTTATCCAGCCTTGGAGACCGTAGGTCGTATCGTTGGCGATACGAACGGCTTCCTCTTCGGTTTTGTAAGGGATGACGCAAAGCACCGGGCCGAAAATCTCTTCCCGCGCGATCGTCATTCGATTCTCGACCTTGACGAATATCGTCGGCTTGACGAACCAGCCGGACTCCAGTCCCGACGGATGGCCTGGGCCGCCGGCGAGAAGTTCGGCGCCTTCCGCCCTGCCCTTCAGGATGTATTCCTGCACACGCGCGTACTGCTTTTCGTTCACCAAGGGGCCGATGCGCGTATCCTCTTCGCGGGTGTTGCCCACTTTCCATGACGGTAGCGCGCGCAAGAGCGCCGCTTCCATTTCTTTCAGACGAGGCTCGGGCACGAGCAAACGGCTCCCGGCGATACACGCCTGCCCGTTGTTGCGAAAAGCGGCTTCCAGCGCGAATGCGGCGGCTTTGTCGAAATCCGCGTCGTCGAGGACGATATGCGGCGATTTTCCGCCGAGCTCGAGTGTCACGCGCTTCACGGTATCCGCCGCGCCCCGCAGTATGCTTTTGCCGACGGCGGTCGAGCCGGTGAAGGAAAACTTGGCGATGAGCGGATTGCGTACGAGTTCCGCTCCGACGACATCACCGCGTCCGTTCACGAGATTGACGACGCCGGCGGGGACGCCCGCGGCATGAATGCACTCCGCCAGAACCCGCGTCTGAATCGCGCTGAACTCGCTCGGCTTGACCACGGCGGTGCACCCGGCGGCGATGGCCGGGGCCAGTTTGTTGCAGATCATGAAGATCGCCGCATTCCAAGGGGTGATCAAGCCGGCGACCCCGACGGGTTTCATGCTGAGCACAGCCTTTCCCAGCGGTTTCGAAAAAGCGTAGCCCTCGAGCGTTTTCTTCATGTTCGTGAAAATTTTGGCCGCCCCTCGGACAGAAAACCTGGTGTGCAGCGAAACGCCTCCGTATTCCTCGATCCTCGCCGCGATGTGATCCTCCTCCCTGTCCAGAACAGCTTCATGCAGGCGTTGCAGGAGTTCGGCACGTTCGGCGACCGAGGAGCGCGAAAAAGCCGGAAACGCCTCTTGGGCGGCGTGTATCGCGGCGCGGGCATCCTCTTCGTCGCCCAAGCTTACCTGACCGATGCAATTTTTATTCGTGGGGTCGATCAAAGCCATCGTTTCCGTGCCGTGCGACTCGGTGAAACGCCCGTTGATGTAATGTTGCGTGATGGATTTCATCGCCTTCTCCGACAAGAAGAATGACCCTTGTGCATCGAACTCACCCCCGCCCCAGGTATTCCCGGACGTGTCCAGAGTGTCGAGGGTATCGTTTCGCCCGCTCCACTCAAGTTCCGCTTTCGCTCTTTACGAGTTGCTTTACGGCGCGGTCGAAATCGCTTTCGAGCTGCTTCATCTCACGCGCGCGGTAGATATCAAACTCTTTTTCGGCTTTCTCCATCGCCTGTTTGTGCGAGACGATTCCTTTCCCTGTGAGCAATTCGCGCCGGTTACCGATCAGTTGTCTGTCAAGTTCGGAACTCCAATCCTTCATCGTCATCGCGTGTTCCTCTATGGCCTGCAATTCAGCGTAATCGAGAAATTGCGAAACGAGGAGGTTCAGAATCCGTAATTCTTTCTCACTCAGATAGTTTTTTGCAACGCGCACATCCTCTTTTGTTATGTAGTTGCCTTCGAAGTTCGTCATGCCAAGCAAGGGCTTTTTGTTGTCAACACGCCCGTAAATGACTTCGGCTGCCGTATGTTTGTGCGCCGCATAGTGCATTTTGTTTTGAACGGTAGCGAAAAACTCCCGTGTTACACCCGCTTTCGGGTCATAGTCGATCGCGGTCGCGTAAATATCCGTCACTTGCTGATAAAGGTTACGCTCGCTACTGCGAATGTCGCGGATACGTTGCAGCAGTTCACGAAAATAACGTCCGCCCCCGTTTTTCAGCCGCTCGTCGTCAAGCGAGAAGCCCTTGCGGATATACTCGTTCAGCCGTTGGGTCGCCCACTGGCGAAACTGAGTGCCGCGTAGCGATTTGACACGATAACCCACCGAAATAATCACGTCGAGGTTGTAGTGATCAACCTGATACGCTTTACCGTCTGCGGCAGTTGTTGCAAAATTTGCAACAACTGAATTTCGGTTCAATTCGCCTTCGTTAAACACGTTTTTGATGTGGCGCGAAATCGTAGACTTGTCGCGCTCAAACAGGGAGGCCATTTGATCGAGGGTCAGCCAAACGGTTTCTTCACCCAGCCGCACGTCAACGGATATTTTTT
>JAISDL010000130.1 GCA_031264825.1 Accumulibacter sp.
TTGCGTAAAAACGGACGACTCTTGCCGCGAAATGTATTATTATCGTTCCAGATATTTCTTGAAACCGGGAGGCGCGAAAATGACGTTAGCCAGGCGCGTGAGGCTTTCCCCCGTCCTCATCCTGCTCTTTGCGGCCGTGGTGCTTCCGACCGCCGACGCGCAGGTCTATAAATGGAGGGGGAGCGACGGAAGAATCGTCTATGGAGACGTGCCGCCGGAGGGGGCGTCCGCCGAAAAGTTGCCGCTTCCAGAACTTCCTCCCTCTCCGCGCGAAGCGCCCGCCGGGTCGCCGGACGCCGCGAGTTGGCAGGACCAGGAACGCATGTTTCAGCAGCGGAGGCTTTACCGCGAGAAGGAAGAGGCGAAAGAGGCCCGCGCCGAGGCGGATAAAAAGAAACTTTGCGCCTCCTTGCAAAGAGAGCAGAGGTATCTCGACGCGATTCGCGGGCGTCGCGTCGTGCGCTGGAACAGCGAGAAAAACGACTACGAATATTTGAGCGACGAGGACCGCAGCGCGATGGAAAACCGCGTCCGCGAAGCCTCCGATCAGTCGGCCTGCAACTAGAGCGATGCGGGCGCCCGCTGTTTTCCGGAACAAGGCGATTTCAATGGATAAGCGATTCAAATTTCTTTTTTTGATTTTTCTGGCTTTTGGCGTTTCCGTCGCCGACGCGCAGATTCGGGTCTATCGCTGGAAGGACAAGGACGGGCGGACGGTCGTCGGGGAAAAACCGCCGGAAGGCAATTTCACGGTCGAAGAAATCGACGTAAACGAGCCGCCCCCGCCGTCCAAACCCGCCGCGACGCCGCGCGGACGCGGGAATTCTTCCGCTTTGGGCGATATGAAAAAGGAGGAAGCGGCGCTCGACGCGCGAATGGAAGCGCGCCGGAGGAGCGAAGCGCTCGCCGAGCAGGCCAGTGAAAAGAGGCGGCTCGCGTGCGCCGACGCGAAAGCACGGCAGGCTTACGTCGACAGCGTTCGCGGGCGCACCGTCTGGCGGACCGACCCCGCGACGGGCGAGCAAACCCCGATTCCCGACAGCGAGCGCGCCGCGACGGAGGCCGACATTTCCAGGACGATGCGCGAGAACGCGTGCGAGGAAATGTAGACGTGCGATCGGGCGACTCTCACGTCGATCTTCTATTTATCGCTGTAATGCCCTTTGCACTGGATGATCTGACAACGATTATCAACAATGCAATATACAAGCCTGTTTTTATCGTCTATGCGACGGCTCCAAAAGCCTGACAGGTTTTCCTTGAGGGTTTCGGGTCTGCCTGCGCCCTCGAAGGGCTGACGCGCTATATCTTTCAATAGCTCGTTGATTCTTTTGATGGTTTTGCGGTCCTGCGCTTGCCAATAGGTATATTCTGCCCAGCTTTGCGGGGAGAAATCAAAATTCATTTGCCATGCCCTGCAATTCGTCCAGCGTCTTGCTGAGCACTTCACCGGCGTTTAGCTGGGCAATGGAAACTTTCAAGGCTTCCTGATTTTTTGGGCTGTAGAACGGATCCAAATCGGGTCTGAATGGGAAACCTCGATCATAGACCATCTGTTTTAGAAAGACTCTAACAGCGGTCGTCAAATCCATGCCCATATCGCTGGCTACCTGCTGCGCCTGATCTCTCAGATCGTCATCTACGCGAATTTGTAAATTTGCCATATCCAATTCTTTGAATAATTTATTGCCGATTCATTGCTATTGTAATGATATTTTATGGATTTGCAAGCTTGATCAATCTTTCGCGCGGTCGACGACGGAGACGGCGAGGGCGAGGGTGGCGATGCACGCGAGGACCGGCACGAGGAAGGACGCGGACGCGATCGGCGTTCCGAGCGCGTCGGCGCGGATGATGCGCGCCGCGTGCGTCAGCGGGAGGAAGGACAGAAGCGTTTGCGCCCACGCGGGGAGTCCTTCGAGCGGAAAAAACGTCCCGCCGAGGAAAGCCATCGGCGTGATGATGAAGTTGCTCAGGATGCTCTGGTCGGCGTGTGTTTTCACGAGGAGCGCCGTTGCGATGCCGAGCGCGGAGAAGGCGAAGCCGTTGAGAACGACGGCGAGCCAGAAGAATACGCCGCAGTGCGGCGTGACGCCGAAGAGACGGCCCAGCGCCAGGATCACGAGCGCGGCGATCAGGACGCGCGTGACGCCGGCGGCGATTTCTCCGAAAACGTAGGCGAAGCGGCCGACGGGCGCGGCCTGGATCTCTTCGAAGGTATGGAAGTAAAAACGCGAGATGTTGATGTCCGAAGAGATCGCGAACGCCTGTGTCATGCTGCTCATCGCGACGAGTCCCGGCAGAAGGAAGTCGAGGTAGGCGTTTTCGCCGATGCGCAGGTGACCGCCGAGCGCGTAACCGAAAGTGAGGATGTAAAGGAGCGGCGAGACGGCCATTCCGGCGACCTGCCTTTTCAGGCGATGCTTCAGGATCAGGATTTCACGGAAATAGACGGCTGAAAAAGCGGACACGCGGTTCTCCCGTTTCCTGTCGGCGGCGAGGGTGGAATGTGGAGGGCGGATGGCGGAAAGTGAAAGACCCGTTTTGTGAAGACCGGAAGCGATTTTTCGCTTCTTTTCGTTTGCCGATGAGAAATATGTCTTATCGCGCATGGAAAGACAACTGATAGTATCATACGCATTTCAGGGATGGGGCGAATCCGGGCCGTTCCGCTCGAGGGGTAAACGCAACGCGAAAAAGGCGAGCCGCGATGGGCGCGGAGCGTGCGGGCGTGAGGCGTTCGAGGGCGGTTTCAAGGACGGGCGCATTGCGCGTTCATTCCATCCGAACAGTTTTCGATATAAGAAATCCAGGCCGCTGAAGATGGGTATCCACAAGCGGACGCGGACAAGAGGTTTTTCCGGCCGTGGTCGGGGGAAGTACGGGGCCATTTTATGAAACGTTTGTGGGAATCCTGCCTCCAGCTTTTAGAGCGCGTTTTCGATCGCTTCGGGATGGGGATGCGCGGCAAACTCGTCGTCCTCTTCGTCGTCATCAAGGTTCTGCCGCTGCTTCTTCTGGCTTACATCGCCTGGCAGCAGGCGTGGGAGTTGGGCGACGACCTGCGCAATCGCACGCACGAAATCACGAACAAGGCCAACGCGGCGCTCGCGCACGCCGGGGAGATCGCCGTCAATGACGCGGTCATTGCGCTCGACGCGCGGGCGACGAGTGAAATCGAGAGGATCACGACCGATACGGCGCGTCACGTTGCGAATTTCCTTTACGCGCGCGACAGCGACATCCTGCTCGTCGCGTCGCTTCCGAGGGACGCGGCGGTTTACCGCAATTTTGTCGAGAGGGCGCGCGGCAATCTCGTCAAGCCCGGAAAATGGGAGCTTGCGCCGGACGGCAAATCGTGGCGCCCCGCGCCGCGCGATACTTCCGACGCGCGCTTTCTCCCGCAGGTTTCGTCGAATCGTGAAAACGACCACAGTTTCCACTATCGTCCGCCGGAAAACTACGAGTACGAAAGCCGGTCGCTCTACCTCGAAATCAGCTTCGTCGACCTTCAGGGGCGCGAGCGCGTCAAGGTCACGACCACGCCTCAGGTCGACGCCCGCCTGAAAGACGTTTCCGACCGCCGCAACACCTACGTCAAGGCCGAGGACTATTTCAAGGAACTCAAGAATCTGGCGCCGGGGGAAATCTACGTCTCCGACGTGATCGGCGCCTACGTGCCGTCGAAGATCATCGGCCGCTACACGCCCGCGGCGGCGGCGAAGATCGGAGAGAAATTCGACCCCGCCGGTTCCGCGTACGCCGGCATGGAAAACCCGGAGGGCAAGCGTTTCAAAGGCCTCGTGCGCTGGGCGACGCCGGTCGTCGAGAAGGGCAAGATCGTGGGCTACGTGACCCTGGCGCTCGACCACGACCACCTTCTGGAATTTTGCGCGCACATCATGCCGACGCCGGATCGCTACACGGAAATTCCAGACGCATACGAGGGAAATTACGCGTTCATCTGGGATCACAAAGGGCGCAGCATCGTTCACCCGCGTCATTTTTCGATCACCGGCTACGACCCCGAGACCGGCGACCCTCAAATTCCGTGGCTCGAAGACCGCATCTACAACGAATGGAAGGCGAGCGGTTTACCTTATACGGACTTCATCAAGGACGTTCCGACCTTCGTCGAACAATCCAACGACAAAAAACCCGCGAGCGACCTGACGAAAAAAGGGCTCGTGGGGCTCGATTGCCGGTATCTGAACTTCGCGCCGCAGTGCATCGGCTGGTTCGACCTGACCGAAAAAGGCGGCGCGGGTTCCTTCCTGATCTACTGGAGCGGTCTGTGGAAGCTCAACACGGCGGCGGCGATCCAGTACTACACCGGGCAGTACGGAAAATCGCTTCGCGGCTTCGGCTTCGTCGCGGTCGGCGCGCAGGTCGACGATTTCCACCGTCCCGCGACCGAGACGAAGGAGAAAATCGCTTCCTTCATCGCGTCGACCGACAAAGAACTGAACAATATGGCCGCCGACGCGCAGCGTTCGATCCGCCGCAGTCTGATCGATACGGCGCTGCACCTGAGCATTTCGACGACCGCGATGATCGCGCTCGTCATCTTCGTCGCAATCTGGCTGGCGGCGCTCTTCACGCGGAGCATCACGTCGCTCATCGGCGGGATTTCGCGCTTCCGTTCGGGCGAACGTCAATTCCGTTTCAAGTCGGTCGTGAAAAACGAGCTTGGCGCGCTCGCCGACGCTTTCGACGAGATGGCCGACAACGTCGTCAACAGCGTCAAGACGCCGCTGGCGATCATGGACATGGACAAGAAGATCATCTACGTCAATGAAAGCTGCGAAACGGCGATGGGGATCTCGCTCAAAGACCTCGTCGGCAAGCCTTACGAAGAGCACAGCATTTACCCGATCGACTCTCCGGCCTCCCCGATCGACGCTTTCCTGAACGACCGCGACCCCGAAATCGCTTTCTTCGAGCCGCTGCAGCGCTATTACCTCGGCAAGGCCGACTATTTCCGCGACATGAAGGGTCGGGCCATCGGCTATATCGTGACGTCGACCGACGTGACGGACATCGTCAACGAGCAGAAAAAAGCCGAGCAACAGCACACCCTGCTGAGCACGATCTTCGTCTCCTCGCCCGACCTGATCTGGTACAAGAACGCCGACGGTTATTTCCTCGCGGTCAACCCGCGCTTCGCGCAAATGTCGGGGCTTCGCCCCGAAGACCTGCTGATGGCGCGTCCGGAAGCCTTCTTCAGCGCGGACTTCGTCATGATCGACGAGGAATACGACAAAATCGCCATCGAGACGGGCAAGCCGACGTATTCGGAACAGACGGTCACTTTCGCCGACGGGCACGTCGAAATCCAGGACGCCGTCCGCACACCGATCTTCGTCGAGAACGAATTTCTCGGCATCCTCGGCGTCGCGCGCGACGTTTCCCAGCACGTCGCCGCCGAAAAGATTCTCAGGGATACGCAGACCGAACTGAAATACGCCGTCAACAAGGCGAACGTCGCCAACGAGGCGAAAAGCTCTTTCCTCGCGCGGATGAGCCACGAAATCCGCACACCGATGAACGCGATCATCGGAATGAGCGTGCTCGCGGCGCGCGAATACGGCAAGGTGACGGCTCTCGAACACATCGCCGAGATCAAGCGCGCGGCGACCTATCTTCTTTCGATCATCAACGACATTCTCGATTTCTCGAAGATCGAGTCGGGCAAGATGGAACTCGTCCCGATCGAGTACCAGCTTTCGTCCGTGATCAACGACGTCCTCAACATCGTGCAGACGCGCGTCGCCGAAAAGCAGCTCGCGTTCATCGCGCAAGTCGACCCGAATCTGCCGACGGTCGTCTATGGCGACGAAGTGCGCGTCCGCCAGGTCATCACGAACCTCCTGACGAACGCGGTGAAATACACGAACAAGGGTTTCGTCCTCTTCTCGGTTTCGGCCGCGGAGCATGACGACGACGAATACGTCCAGCTCAATATCTCGATAAAGGACAGTGGAATCGGCATCAAGGACGAAGACATGGACAAGCTCTTCGCCAGTTTCGTCCAGGTCGACAAGATAAAGAACAAGGGAACCGAGGGCAGCGGCTTGGGCCTCGTCATCGCAAAGAGCCTGTGCGAAGCGATGGGCGGCGAAATCACCTTCGAAAGCGAATACGGCAAGGGAAGCACCTTCCACGTGCGCATTCCGCAAAAGATCGTCGACGCGAGGAAAATCGCCCAGGTGCAAAAGCCCGACGAAATCCGCGCGCTTCTCTACGAGGCTGAGGATATCTACGGACGCAACATCGTCGATTCGCTGGAACTTCTGGGCGTTTCGGTCAAGTGGGTTCACATGCAGTCCGAATTTTACGAGGCGCTTGAGCACGACGCGCCGTACTCGCACGTTCTCGTTTCCCACGTGATGCTCGAAGGCGCGAGCAAGGTGTTTGAGCGGATGAGTTACAAGGCCCGGCTGATTTCCATCGTCGATTACGGCACGCAGGTCGCGTCGCAAAAGGTGTACACGATTCCGCGTCCGGTCCAGTCGATCTCGCTGGCGAGCATCCTGAACGACGAGGAAGCGATCGGCCGCATCGACGGCGCGGATTACCATATCCACTTCATCGCGCCGGAGGCACGCGTCCTCATCGTCGACGACATCGCGACGAACCTCATGGTCGCGCAAGGTCTCCTGCTGCCGTACCGGATGCAGGTCGATACCTGCCAGAGTGGGCGGGAAGCGATCCGCCTCGTGCAGGAAAACCACTACGACATCGTCTTCATGGACCATATGATGCCCGAAATGGACGGCATCGAGGTCACGAACCGCATCCGCGTTCTCGACGAGAGCCGTTTCGGCGAAATGCCGATCATCGCGCTGACGGCGAACGCGGTTTCCGGGATGAAGGAGATGTTCCTGAGGAGCGGAATGTCGGACTTCCTGACCAAACCGATCGACGTCGCGAAGCTCGATACGATCCTGAACAAATGGCTGCCTTCGGGCAAGAAGCAAGCCTACGTCGCCGAAGTCGCGGCAAGCGACACTGTCGATGCGCCCGCGCTCGTCGTGGAAGGTCTCGACGTCAAGAAAGGTGTGTCGATGTCCGGCGGTTCGCTCGAAGCCTACCTCAACGTGCTGAAGATATTCTGCAAGGACGGACGTGAAAAGACCGTCCAGATACGCGAAGCGCTCGCCAAGGGAGACATCGCGCTGTTCGGGATCTACGTCCACGCCCTGAAGAGCGCTTCGGCGAGCATCGGCTCGGCGTCGATTTCGGATCAGGCCAAGGAACTCGAATTCGCCGCGAAGCGCAGCGACCTGGAATTCATCGGTACCCACGCCGAGCCCTTCATCGCCGCGCTCGAACCGCTTCTCGACAATATCGAGGTGACCGTGCGGACGGCGGAAATCGCAGCGATGGAAAATGCCGCGCCTGTCGATACCGCGCTCCTGAAAGAACGGCTGGAAGCCCTGAGGACGGCGCTCGACGAGATGGATATGTCGGTCATCGATGAAATCGTCAACGATCTCTCGGCGATGGCGTTGCCCGAACCGGTCAAGGGCGCTTTCGAAAAGGTTTCCGAACAGATTCTCGTCGGTGAGTACGAGGCGGCGGTTCAGCTTCTGGACGAAATCTCTTTATGATTCCTTTTACAGTTCATCCCTTCCATCGTCGACTTCGCCTTGCCGTACTACCTGTACTGTCTGCGGCTCGGCATCAAAGTATGAATGAACTGGAAAAGGAACGAAAGCGGGTGGCGGGGTTTTCATCCCGCCGCAGCTTGTTTTGCGCGGGGCGCGACAAGCGTCGGCGGGCGGGAATCAGCCCTTCGAGAGCTGGTCGCGGTATAGCCGCCATTTCACGACGTAGCGGTCGGAATTGTCGCGTATTCTCGCGATCTCCTCTTCGGTGAGTTGCCGGACGACCTTGGCGGGCGACCCCATGATCATCGACCCTTCTGGGAAGGTCTTGCCCTCCGTGACGAGCGAGTGCGCGGCGACGATCGAATTCTTTCCGATGACCGCGTTGTTCAGGATGATCGCGCCCATCCCGATCAGTACATTGTCGTTGATCGTGCAACCGTGCAGCATGACTTTGTGACCGACGGTAACGTTGTTGCCGATGACGACGACGATTCCGTGGTTGGTGTGGATGACCGAATTGTCCTGGATGTTCGAGTTCTCGCCGATGAAGATTTTGTCAACGTCGCCGCGAACCGTGCAATTCCACCAGACGGAAGCGTTTTTCCCGATCGTCGTCTGCCCGATGACATCCGCGTCGGGGGCGATCCAGCTTTCCGGGTCGATTCTGGGGATGAGGTCGCCAAGATTGTAAATAGCCATTCGATTTCCTCTTTCGTTGAGCGATGGAGAACGGAGGATACGCCGTCGCCGCGGGTTATTGCAAGCGTCTCGCCAAAATGCCCATCGCCCGCGGAATCTTCCAAAGGGGCGATGGAATGACGGCGTCAAAAATACATATGCACTTCGGAAGGAGCGGATGATTCGAGATGCGAGGTCTCGGCCCAGCGCGTGACGCGCCACCCGCCGTCGTCGACGATCATCCAGTTGATCCCGGCGTTGGGTATCTGGAAATTGCGCGGGCTCTCGATTGGCATTTCAGACGCCTTGCGGTAAATCAGGTCGAGCACGCCGCCGTGCGTGACGAGGAGGACGGTTTGACCGTCGTGGAGCCTTGCGAGGTCGGTCACGCAATCCAGGACGCGTTCGCGGTGCCGGTTCAGCGATTCGCCGTTGGGGATGACGTAGTCGGGCCTGCGCTCGTGCATCGCGCGCGCGTCTTCGGGATAGTTCAGCGCGACCTCGCTCCGCGTCATTCCCTCGCAACGCCCGTAAGCGCGCTCGCGGAGTTGTCGGAGCGGATGGATCGGCAGCTTCTGCGTCTCCGCGATCGGTTCCGCCGTCGCGTGCGCGCGGATGAGGTCGCTACTGTAGATCGCGTCGAGCGTTCGTGACGCAAAGTAACAGCCGAGCTTGTGCGCCTGAAGAATGCCTTCGGCATTCAACGGGAGGTCTCTCTGGCCTTGAATGCGCTGTTCCGCGTTCCAGTCGGTTTCGCCGTGTCGGACGATGCAAAATCGTGTCGAAGTCTTTGCCATAAATCCTTGGAGTGAATTGAAAAAAGCGCAAAGTCTATCAGTTAACGGTGCCGGTTTGCAGTGAAAAAACGCACACCGTTTCCAGAGATTGGAAAAAACTCGCAAGCCGAAACTCACTGTCCTTGGCTCTCACATTCCAGGTAACTACCACGCACACATTCAAGCTTGTTTGGCTTATCCTCTCGACGGTGCCCTGCCCAAAGCGAAGCTACGCAGGAGCGGTCGAATTCTGTTTGCGTGGCAATGGTTTCAATCGACAATCCATTTCCCGTTTTTCCGCGCCCCCTCACGGTGTATCAGTCCCGCCGACCGATACTCTTTGAGTTCACGGGATATTGTCCTCTGCGATTTGCCCGTGAGTTCGGAAAGCCTTGTAATTGTCGCTTCCGGGTGCTTTTTTATCACGTCGAGCGTCGATTTCGACTTTGCGTTTATCTTGCCGGTTTTCTTGCCATTTGGCATGATAAACGCCTTTTCAAAGGGGAAGGTCACGACGGTGAAACTTGGCGTTAGCTCGAAAATTGAACGGTCATAGGCTTTGAGTATGCGGCTCATTCCAGACCCGATTTGCTCGACGAATTCCATATCCCGGAACACGCGCATAAGCTCGCGGTTGCGAGGCATGGAGCGGCACTTGAAGAAGTCCGATTCGGTCAATCCATCGACCAGACCTCCGCATGAAGTTACTACCATTCTGTCGGTGAAAATCTCAATGAGCGGCACACCCTTTGAGTAATCGTTATGAACGATTGCGTTGATGACCGCTTCGCGCAGAGCGATGGAGTTGACGCGCTCTTTTTCGATGCGGTTCTTGGCGGTAATCTTTGCGAATGTGCGGTTCTCGGAATCAAGGCGGTCGAGAATCCTTTGCGTTGCGGTAATTAGACAGCGGTTGCCATATTCGCGCGTTTCGAGCAGATCAACCTTGTCTGTTCCGGCATACGCGGCAACCTTGATCGACACGCCGTTCTCGTCGGCGAACAGGTAGGCGGCGTAGTTGAACGCACCGCCGCTCTGCCGCAGGTCAAGGCTCTCGATGAACTGCTCCGTGGGTTCGAGGCTCTTTTCTTCGTAGTAGATGCAGAGTTGCTTGAACATCAGATTTTGGCGTGGGGAAACAGTCGATTGGAGCGTGATCAGCGAACGCTTTGCAATCAGTTCCTCGATCATCTGCTCGCTCATCGGTTGCGACGAGCTGCCGACGCGCATGAAGCATCCCTGCTCGCTCATTCCAAACTTGCGGACATAGTACGGCCGTTGCTGACCGCAAGACACGATGACGCGGATAATGTCTCTCTCATCTATCTGGCCTTGGACGACATCGAACAGACCGAGCGTCTGCGGTCTGATGTTGTTTCGGATTCTGTCAACGATTTGCAACTGCACCTTGTCGGTATCGTCTATTCCGCAGGTCGTACCGTCATCGTCCACACCGATGATGATTTCACCGCCGCCTGGATAGTTGAAGAAGGACACCACACTACGCTCGAAGTGGTCATTGAGTTTTCTCTTGAATTCGGTTCTGTTGTTTTCCTGCATTTACAAGTACTTCAGTCATATTCGTTGATGATTTCATCTTGCCATTTATCTTGCCAAATGGCAAGAATGATATTCGTTCTGGCAAGATGAATCCTTGGGCTGCCGATGAAAAAGTTCCCGATAAATCGCTGCGGGAAGCGCGAGTAAAATCGCTGCGTTGATGGTATAGTAAAAAACTCTCATGAGTTTTCGAGTTGCCTGGAGAAAATATCATGCCCACCATTCTGCCCCTGCCCGCATTTTCCGGAGAACTTGCGCGCGTACGGGCCGCCCGACCGCTCGTCCACCTCTTGACGAGCGAGGTCGTTCAGGAATTCAGCGCGGATGTCCTGCTCGCTTTGGGTATTTCACCGGGGGTGATCGTCGCCGAAGAAGAAGTCGCCGAATTCGCGGCGTCGGCCGACGCGTTGCTGATCAACGTTGGTACGCTCACTTCAGCGCGGCTTTCCGCGATGAGACGCGCCGTCGCGGCGGCGAACGAAGCCGGCGTTCCCTGGGTCTTGGCTCCCGTCGGCGCGGGGACGCTCGCGTATCGGACAAAAGCCTGCAATGCATTCATCGAGGAAAAACCCGCGGTCGTTTGCGGAAACCCTTCTGAAATCGCCTCGCTTGCGGGCTTATCCAAAGACGCGCCGACTTCCGAAGGCGCGCTCGAAGCGGCCGTCCAGCTCGCGCAATCGCTCGGCGCGATCGTCGCGGTGACCGGCGCCGTCGATTTCATCACGGACGGTCGGGAGACTTGGGCGACGCCGTGGGGACACAAAATCATGACGCGGGTCATCGGCATCGGCTCCGCGCTGTCTGCGCTCGTCGCCGCCTTCGTTCCAAACGCGCCGGACCGTCTCGAAGCGGTCGCGTCGGCGTGCGCGATTTTCGATCTCTGCGGCGGTCGCGCGGCGATGCGCGTCGCGACGTCGATTTCCGGCCCCGGTTCGTTCAGAGCCGCTTTCCTCAACGAGTTGTACAACCTGAAGCTGGACGACGTGCGGCTCCGCCCCTAGCGCGTCGCGTGCTTTTCAGGATGGTTGGAATGAAGCGCGTCGATTACTCGCTTTACCTCGTGCTCGACCCGGACTTGTGCGGCGGCCTGGATGGCATGGTGGATACGGCGCGGCGCGCCGTCGCCGGAGGCGTGACGCTCGTCCAGTTGCGCGCGAGCGCGTGGAAAAAACGCCGATGGCTCGACGCGGCGGTCGCGCTGAAAGCGCTTCTCGCGCCGCTCGGCGTCCCCCTGATCGTCAACGACCACGTCGACGTGGCGATGCTCGCCGACGCCGACGGCGTGCACCTCGGGCAGGCCGACCTCCCCGTCGCAAAAGCGCGGCGCCTGCTCGGCACTGACAAGATCATCGGACTCTCGGTCTCGAACACCGCGCAACTGACCGAGGTCGACGGCGCCGACTATCTCGGTGTCGGGCCGGTTTATCCGACGCGGACCAAAAAAGACGCGGCGCCCGTCCTCGGCGTCGAAGCGTTTTCAAGGATCACGGCGGCGGCGTCCTTGCCCGTCGTCGCGATCGGCGGAATCGACGCCGACAACTGCGCGCCGCTGATCGCCGCGGGCGCGCACGGCGTCGCCGTCGTTTCGGCCATCTGCGGGCACGACGACCCACGCGCCGCCGCCGAGCGCCTCCGCGAGGGGGTTCAGGAGGCAGATGTCAGGAGACGGGAGACAGATGAAAACCGATCGGTGGTTCAATGCTCTTCCCCGTCGGTGACCGACCCGTAGAGGCACGGCGTACCGTACCCATCGGCGGCATAGGTTGGGGTGAGCGCAGCGATGCCCAACCTATGCCGCAGGCACATATCATATGACAGATGTCAGGAATCGGGAGACAGAAGAAAACCGATTTTTACCGCGAAAGACGCGAAAGGTCTGTATCTGCAAAACTTTTTCGCGCGTATCCGTGTTTCGCGGTTCTTGAGTCATCAGCTTCGATGTATATCAGGCATCAAGGATCAGATGAAACCGATCGGTGGCTCAACGATTCTTCTCCGGCCGAAGGCCGCAAGCATTCTCTGTCTCCCGATATCTGTCTCCTGTCTCCTGTCCTCATCCCGGGTAGAGTCCGTGAACGCGCGCAAAGAGGCGCGTGAGACCGAAGATGACGTCGATGTTCGGCGTCGGTACGCCGACGCGCTGGCCCATTTCGCGCACCGCGCCGACGATCGTGTCGAGTTCGATCGCGCGTCCGGCCTCGGCGTCCTGGAGCATCGACGTTTTGAAGCCGCCGAGCGTGCGTGCGATCGCGTGCCGGTCTTCGGGTGATTGCGTGACCTGGCAGCCGACGCGTTCGCCGATCGCGGTGGCTTCGCGCATCATCGCCGAGGAGAATTCGCGGACGATCGGGTCGTCGATGATGCGCGCGAGCGTCGCGCCGGTGATCGCCGAGATCGGGTTCGACGTCATGTTTCCCCAGAGCTTGTACCAGATATCGTTGCGAACGTCGGTCGAGCGCTTGACTTTGAAGCCGGCTGTTTCGAGGAGGTCGGCGACGCGAGCGAGGCGTTCCGAAAGCGCGCCCGAAGGTTCGCCGATCATGAGTTCCCAGCCGATCGAATGCCGAACCACGCCAGGCTCGGGACAGCTCGCGCCCATATGGACGGCGCAGCCCAGCGTTTGGGCGAGAGGGATGTTCTTTTCGATCGCGCCGTCGGGGTCGACGCTTTCCAGCGGGAAAGGCGAGAAACCGAGGCCGTCGATTTTGCAAAACCACCACGGGACGCCGTTCATCGCGGTGACGACGACGGTCTCGGGGCCGATCATCGGTTTTAAGGCCGGCGCGAGTTCCGGCAGCGAATTGCCCTTGACGGCGACGATCACGAGTTCCTGAACGCCGATTTTTTCAGCGTCGTCGTCGGCTTTTACGCGGACCGTGAGGTCTTCGTTTTCACCGTGAAGGCGCCAGCCGTTTTCACGCAGCGCGGCGAGCGTTTTACCCCGCGCCAGAACGCTCAGGTCGGACGTGCCCGACGCGGCGAGTTTTATTCCGATACACCCGCCGATCGCGCCGGCGCCGACAATGCACACTTTCATGGGTTCCCCTATCGCTGTTGATGACGCCTGATTCTACCCAAAATTTTCGGGTCTTTCATGATCTCGTCGGCGCCGACGCGCTCCTTGTTCGGCAGGATGACGTCGCCGGGTTTCTGGCCGGCTTCGCAGGGGCCGAGCCAGCGCGCCTCCTGCGTGATCGAAAACTCACGCCGACCCTTTGGTGTCTCGATCGTGTAGTTTATTTTCCCCTGATACGCCGAGTCGAGCGTACCCTCAAAGATGCTCTCCGTGGTGACCGACCCTCCGGTGACGCTACACTTGACGCGAAGCCGGATTCTGTTTTCCGCCGTTTCGACGTCGGGCGCGTCGCATTCCTGCTGGGGAAGTTTGCGTTCCAGGTTCAAGACGTTGTCGGTATCCTTGCCGATGCAGAATTGCAGCGGAATGCTCAATGAAGCCGAATTTACCCCTCTGCCGGTCTTGATTTCCCAAAGTCCGGGCTTGTGTTTCGGCACGTCGGCAGCGTGCGCGCCGACGGCGAAAAGCGCGGCGTACACGGCGGCGAGGCGAAGTGTGTGGAGAAGAGAAAATTTGATTTTCATGAGATGTTCTCCGAAGAAGATTCATGGGTCGTGGCGAAAGCGCTTCATTTCGAGCGCCGGACGCTATTCTTCAAAAGCCGCTTTACGGGGTCGGGCACACTTTTGCCCGAACTCCCTCGCGGACTTCCTTCCGGTTTTCCGTTCCTTCCGTTCACGCTTCCGCTTGAGATTCCGATACCGAAATAATCGGCCATCGACGAACCGATGTCCATGAGCAGAGTCTTGTCGAACGAAAACTTCGGGTCTTTCACGTCGCCCTTGACGACAAAATGGAAGGAAATTTTTCCGAGGCGGTCTTTCAGCCGAGCGACGGCGACCCCCGACGAGACGCCGGCAAAGCGAAGCAGCGCGCTCCCCGACACGTCCAGGTCGTCGATCGTCAGCTTTCCCGGGGCGTTGAGCTTCCCTTGGCGAATCGAAGACTTCAGGTCGAGTTCGAGTCTCCCCTTTCGGACCTTCCCCCCCGTGAACAGATACGGCTGGACCACCAGAAGGTCGATTTCGCGCAGACGCAGCGTCAAGCCCGAATCGAGGCCGGCGAATTCGATCATGCCGGTGAGCGTTAGCTTCCCGTCGTTCCGGGGGCCTTTCACGGTGGCCGAGACGTCGACCGAAGTCAAACCGGTGAATTCCGGGGTTGCGATCCTCCCCAGCGCCGCGTTGATCCTCTCGACGCGGACGCGATGTGCCTTGGGACGGATCGACGCATCGACGAAATCGACGGCGCCCTCGACGATTTCGATCCGGTCGATCGTCAGCGACGCCTTCTTCGCCTTCTTTTCCTCGGTGTTTTTTGCGGAAGCGGACGATTTTTCCCCGCCGGCAGGGGCGAGAAGGCCCGGAAGGACTTCCACGCGGCCTTCGGCGGTCCGCAAGACGACGATCGACGCGCGCTCGACGCGGACATTCCGCAAACGCATCCCCGACGCGATCGAGTCGGCGATCGACGGCGTGACGAGGATTCGATCCGCGTGGAAGACCGGAGAATCCGGCCACGCGCGGGATTTTTCTTCCGGGGGTGCGTCGATCGTCAAACCGAGGATTTCGACGCCCGAAAGACCGATCCGAAACGCCTCGAAACGACCGAAAGGCCCGATCGCCGATTCGATTCGGGCGCCGATCACATGGCGTGCCGCCTGAAATGCTCCGAAAGCGACTAAAATGAAACCGAAAACGACCAAAACCCAGGTGCGAAATCTGACGGACATCAAAAACCTTCCTCCGGTTGAAAACTTCTCCCGACCCCTCTCCGGCAAGCGAAAGAGGGCAGGCTCCACGTGGGGATTATTCCCCCTTCCGACCACTGCCGTCCAGCCTTGCCGAACGCGGACTGAAGCACAGGAAAAATTTCAGGAAATGTGGAAAATTTGTCAAAACAAGTGCTTGATTTTAGTCTATACTTTATCTGAAGAGATTGTCACTCCATTTCCAGCTACGGAAATGAAAGTATTGGAAGTGTGAGTGCTCGTCGTACAGGAGAGTATTGGAGACAAACATGGAACTGAACTCGGTATCGTCCAACGCGGGATCGTCTCTGCTATCCGCCGTCAACCCGAACCTGCAACAGGAGCGTCAGGCTGCGCGCCGCGCGGAAAACGACCCGCAACAAGCGCAAGGGGCGCAACAGCAGGTTCGCGCGCAGCAGCAGGCGACGCAGGCGCGGCAAACCTCGCAGGGAACCCAGGCGGCGCAGGAGTCCCGCCAGACGCAGGAGACTCGGCAAGTGGCTGAAACGGAGGCCGCCAGTCGCGCGCAAGAAGAGCAAAGGGCGCAGCCGACGGTCAACGCCCAAGGGCAAGTCGTCGGAAGAACGATCAACATCACGGCCTGAACCTCGCGCCGCCGTATCGGCGGCGCCCCCCTTCGCCCCAACCGTCCGAAACTTGAACGCCCGCGCCGGAAGCGGCGAGGGCGTTTGTGTGTCCGCAAGGCGCACCGGCGCGATCAGCGAACATTCGAGCGAACAAATATGGCGATTCAGTGGTTCCCGGGGCATATGGCCGCGGCGCGCAAGAAAGCCGCCGAAACGATGGCGGCGGTCGACGTCGTCGTCGAAGTCGTCGACGCGCGCCTCCCGGAAGCCAGCACGAACCCGATGCTGCGCGACCTGCGCCGCAGCCGCCAGCGTCCCTGCCTCAAGGTACTGAACAAGGCCGACCTCGCCGACCCCGGAACGACGCGACGCTGGATCGCCTGGTATGCCCGCCAGCCGGGTGTCAAAGCCCTTGCGATCGACGGAAGAAAACCCGGCGAAGCGGCGCGCATTCCAGCGCTCTGCCAGGAACTCGCCCCGCACCGCGACGACAACACGAAGCCGCTGCGCATGATGATCATGGGGATTCCGAACGTCGGCAAATCGACGATCATGAACGCGCTCACCCGGCGAAAGATCGCCAAGGTCGGCGACGAACCCGCGGTGACGAAGTCGCAACAACTGCACCGCCTCGACGTCCGGCACTGGCTGATCGACACGCCGGGCCTGATGTGGCCCAAGATCGAATACGACAGCGATGGATACATGCTCGCCGCGAGTCACGCGGTCGGGAGGAACGCCGTTCCCGACGAAGAAGTCGCCGTATTCCTCGCGGACCTCCTGCTCTCGTGCTACCCCGCGCGCGTCTCGGCGCGTTACGGCTTTCCATCCGACGGCCTCGACGGCGTCGCGCTCGTCGAAGGCATCGCGCGCCGCCGAGGACTCGTCGCGCGCGGCGGCGTCCTCGACCTCGAAAAAGCCTCGCTCGCTCTTCTGCAGGACTACCGCGACGGCAAACTCGGGCGCGTCAGCCTCGAGACGCCCGACTCGCGCGACGCGATGCTCGCCGCGCACCGCGCCGCCGCCGAAAGCGCGGAAACCTATTCGGCCTCGTCGTCGTCCTGAATTTCCTCCGTCGGCGCGGTGGGTTGCGCGGGAAGTCGGAGCGTCGGTTGAACGACGGGTGGGCGGTCGAATATCTGCTTGAGCCAGGGAACCCCGACCTTCCAGACGCCCCAGCCGAAAGCGGCGAGCACGCAAATCCAGAGAAACGTATAAACGATCGAAAAATAAAAATCGCGCTCTTGCCGGCTGATCTTTTTCGCCGGATCGGTCGCGCCGCAACCCGGACACGCGAGCGCCGACGTATCGACCTTGTGGCCGCATGCGCGGCAGGGCATGAGTGACATGGTTCTCCTCTTCTGGA
>JAISDL010000151.1 GCA_031264825.1 Accumulibacter sp.
GCGAAAAACGTGAAAGACGCGAAAGGTCTGTATTTTTTTCGCGCTTTTCGCGTGTTTCGCGGTTCTCGTCTCCTGATTCCTGATACCTGAAATGGCTCGCGCTTCGCGCAAGCGAGGTGTTGGGCATCGCTGCGCTCACCCCAACCTATGCACTCTGGGGAACGTTGGGCATCGCTAAAGCTCACCCCAACCTATGCACTCTGGGAGTGTGGGCATCTTGCCCGCCTCGTAGATTTTTCTCCGGCGGCAACGCTGCCGCTGACCGATCTGTCCTCTGTCTTCTGTCCTCTGAACCCTGATCCCTGAATCAATCCCGCCAATACTCTCTTTTCAACGCATACGCCAGCGCCGAGAAGACGAGCAGGAAGGCGACGACGCCGATGCCGACGCGCTTGCGGAGGGCCGCGTGCGGGTCGCTTGCCCACGCGAGGAAAGCGACGAGCGCGGCGACGCGATGGTCGTAATCTTCGGGGGAGAGCGCGTCGTCGTCGCTGTCTTCCGGCGCGCCCGCTCGCGGATTCGTCACGCGCTGCATCCTCCAGAGGACGTGCGGCATCGCGACGTTGGCGAATACGTCGTTGTTCCATCCGGTCGGGCTGGCCTCGTCGCGGCGGAAGGATCGCAAATAGGCGTAAAGCCAGTCGGCGCCGCTGCCTTCACCCGATGCGTGCGCGCGCACGGTGAGGGAAAGGTCGGGCGGCGCGACGCCGAACCAGCGTTTTTGGTCGTCGCGTTTCGCGGCGACGCGCATAAATTCTCCCGGCGCGGCGGCGAAGAGTTTTTCGGCGATTTCCTTTTCGGAAAAGCCGAGTTCGGCAAGTTGCCCGGTGCGGATGAAGCTCAGGCTGTGGCAAGTCTGGCATTCGGTGACGAAGAGTTCCGCGCCTTCGCGCAGGGCGTCGCGCGGCACCTCCGGCGCCGTCGGGAGCGCGGCGCCGCCGAAGCTCGGGAAGGGCAGAAAGAGGCAGAACACGAGGAGGGCGTCGCGCGTTGTCATTGGAGTCGTGCCGTTTGCGTCACCGGTACGCAGGGGTCGATTTTCGACCACCACGGCATCGCAAGAAAGTAGAAGTAGTAAAAGAAGGTCGCCGCGCGCGCGATCGGCGCGCCGGGGATGAATCCCCATACTGCGTATTCGGGCGGCTTGACTCCGAGAAAGCCGAGCGTCAGAAAAGACGCGACGAAGAGAAACAGCATGATTTTGAAAACCGGCCCGCGATGACGGATCGACCTTGCCGGGGCGCGGTCGAGCCAGGGCAGAAACGCCAGAATGCCGACGGCGCCGTTCATCGCGAGGACGCCGAGCAGTTTTGCGTCGACGCCCAGAAGCGGTCGCGTCATCGCACGCAGCATCGAATAAAACGGGGTGAAGTACCAGAGGGGTTTGATGTATTCGGGTGTCTTCAAGGGGTCGGCGGGGAGGAAGTTTTCGGTTTCGAGAAAATAGCCGCCGCCTTCGGGCGCGAAGAAGACGAACGCGAAAAAAATGAGGAAAAAAACGCTGAGTGCGAAGACTTCCTTGACCGTGTAGCAGGGGTGGAAGGGGACGCCGTCGAGCTGCGTTCCATCGACGTTCAGACGCTCCCGCGCTTCGATGCCGTCGGGGTTGTTCGAGCCGACTTCGCGCAGCGCGACGAGGTGCAGGACGACGAGGAGAATCAGCGCGAGCGGCAGCGCGACGACGTGCAGCGCGAAGAAGCGTCCGAGCGTCGCGCCGCCGACCGAAAAACCGCCGCGAACCCAGTCGGCGAGGGTGGCACCGAAGAAGGGGAACGCCGACGCGAGGTCGGTGATGACCTGCGCCGCCCAGAACGACATCTGCCCCCAGGGGAGCACGTAGCCCGTGAAGGCTTCGGCCATCAGGACGTAGAAGATCACGACGCCGACGATCCAGAGGAGTTCGCGCGGTTTTCGGTACGAGCCGTAGAGCAGACAGCGGAAAATATGCAGGTAGACGACGAAGAAAAACGCCGAAGCGCCCGTCGAATGCGTCGTTCGGATCAGCCAGCCCCAGTTTACGTCGCGCATGATGTACTCGACGCTGGCGAACGCCGCGGGGATGCCGTCGGCGTTCGGCGTCGCGTCCGGCTGGTACGACATGGCGAGAAATATCCCGGTGACGATCTGCGTCAGGAGGACGACGAGAGCGATCGAGCCGAAGAAGTACCAAAAATTGAGGTTTTTCGGGACGAGGTATTCCGTAAAGTGTTTCCGCCAGAACGCGGAGAGCGGGAGGCGCGCGTCGAGCCACTCCAAACAATCGCCGGGAAAGCCGCCGTTCGAGCGGTATTTCCCGGCGCGCGCGGCGGCCTCAGGCGTTTCGTGCGTCGGCGCGTCGCGGAAAGTCTCTCTCATGAGAATCGCCTTGGGGCGACGCGGGCGCGCGCGGTTTTCGGGTTCACGTCGCACTCTCCGCACTTTCCGCGCTTTCCGCGCCCTCGCCGATCACGAGGCGGGTTTCGGAGAGGTAGCGATGCGGCGGGACTTCGAGGTTTTTCGCGGCGAGCGTATTCTTGAAGGCGCGTCCCGCGAAGTCGAAACTCGCGCCGTGGCATCGGCAGACGAAACCGCCGGGCCACTCGGCGGGCATTCCTTCGCCCACGCCGCGCGTGAAGCGCGGAACGGGCGAACAGCCGAAGTGAGTGCACACCCCAAGGACGACGAGCAGATTCGGGCGAATCGAGCGCGTCGCGTTGGCACAGTTTTTCGGCTGCTGAGCCTGCTTCGATTCGGGGTCGAGGACACGGTCCGCGACTTCGGACAGGCACGCGAGCATCTCCGGCGTCCGGTTGAGAATCCAGACCGGTCGGGCGCGCCATTCGACGATTTTCAAGTGTCCGGGCAAAAGATCGCCGACGTCGACTTCGACCGGCAGGGCGGCGACGCGCGCGCGCGCCGAAGGCGCGAGGCTCGACAAAAGAGGGAAAGCCGCGGCCGCGATCCCCGACCCGCCGACGAGCGCGACGGCGGCGACGAGGCGCCGCCGTCGGGTATTGGTTTTGCAATCGGTTTCGCGAGCCGTTTCACCCTCCGTCTTCAGTTCGTCGGCGGTCGAGTTCATCGGCGATTATTCGACGAGCGGTTTGCGTTCCCTGAACGCCTGCGCGAGCGTTCCCGCGTCGACGTATTCGAGTTCTCCGCCGACCGGGACGCCGCGCGCGATTCTCGATACGCGGAGCGGGCGCGGCTTGAGCATTTCGGTCAGGTAATGCGCCGTAATCTCGCCTTCGTTGGTGAAATTCGTCGCGATGACGACTTCGCGCACGATGCCGTCGTCGACGCGTTCGAGGAGCCTTTCGAGTCCGAGTTCGCGGATTCCGACACCGTCGAGCGGGGAAATGCGCCCCATCAGGACGTAGTACATCCCGGAATACGCGAGCGTCTGTTCCATCATCGCCATATCGACGGGCGTTTCGACGATGCAGAGCAGGCTGCCGTCGCGCTTCGGCGAGCGGCAGCGCTCGCAGACCTCGTCTTCGGTGAAGGTATTGCAGTAGCGGCAATGCTTGAGCGCTTCGAGCGCGTGCAGGATCGATTTCGCCAAACGCTCCGCGCCGGCGCGTTCGCGCTGCATCAGGTGAAACGCCATGCGCTGCGCCGATTTCGGCCCGACTCCGGGCAGGCAGCGCAAAGCCGCGGTCAGCGCTTCGAAACTCGAAGTTTGCATCGTCAGAAGGGGAGTTTCATCCCGGGCGGCAAATTGAGCCCCGCCGTGAAGCCGGCCATGCGCTCGTGCGAGGTCTTCTCCGCGCGGCGGACGGCGTCGTTGAACGCGGCCGCGACGAGGTCTTCGAGCATTTCCCTGTCGTCCATGACGGACTCGTCGATCGCGACGCGGCGGACGTCGTGCGAACACGTCATCGTCACTTTGACCATCCCCGCGCCCGACTCTCCCTCGACTTCGATTCGCGCGAGTTCGTCCTGCGCCTTCTTCATGTTTTCCTGCATCACCTGGGCTTGCTTCAGTAGCCCGGCCATTCCGCCTTTCATCATGTCAATCCCTTTTTCAAATAAGACCGATCAAACGGCAGGTTTGATCGACGATTCGATCAGTTTCGCGTCGAAAAGATCGATGGCTTCACGAACGAAGTCGTTTTGTTCAATCGAGGCGATGGCGTTTTCCCGGCGCTCGTCCTCGATGCGGCGCGCCGTATCGGCGGGCGTGTCGCCCTTGGCCTCTTCGAGGTTGATGACGAGGCGCATGGGGCGCCCGAAGTGTTCGGAAAGCGCCTGCTTGAGTTTTTCCTGCGCCGATTGTATCTGCGAGTGGCGGTGCGCCGGCGGAAGACTGAGGACGACGCAGTCGCCGTCGATGCGCGCGAGTCCGCAGTGTCGTCCGAGTTCTCGAGCCATCCCGGTCAGCGTGACCGACGCCATGATTTCGTGCCACGCGTCGCCGGTCTTTCCGGCTTTGGCCTGCGGCTTCACCGGGGCGGGTTCGTCCGCGCCGCGTTTTCGCGCCGGGGCGGAGATTCGTGCGGCGGTTTCCGCCTTCGCTTCGGCGTGCGCGGGCGCTTCGGCTTGCCTTGGCGCGCGGGGCGCATCGCCGTCGTCGGCGGGGCGGAAAACGTGAAGGCGCAAGAGTGTCATGACGAAACCCGCGCACTCGTCCGGCGCGAGCGGGAGTTCCTTGCGACCGTGCGCGACGATCTGGTAGGCGAGCTGGACGAACTCGGGGTCGAAACGCGCCGCCCAGTCGAGGATTTGCGCGCGTTCGGGAAGCGCGTCGGCAAGCGCCTGCGGCGCAAGCTGCGCGACCTGTATCTGGGTGAAAAGCGACGCCAGCGCTTGCAAGGCCGTGTCGAACGAAAGGCTGCGCGCCGTCATCGCGTCGGCGGTCGAGACGAGCTTTTGCGCGTCGTTTTCGAGCAGCGCGTCGAGAATCGAGAAGAGGAAATCCGACCCGACCGTCCCGAGCATCTCGCGGACCTGTGCCTCGTCGACTTTGCCGCCGCCGTGGGCGATCGCTTGGTCGAGAAGCGAGAGCGCGTCGCGCATGCTGCCGTTCGCCGACCGTGCGAGCAGGTTCAGCGCGCCGGACTCGGCTTCGACGCCTTCGACCGAAAGGATTTCCCGGAGGTGTTCCGCGATGAGCGGCGGCGTCATTTGCTTCAAGTTGAACTGGAGGCAACGCGAGAGCACCGTCACCGGGATTTTTTGCGGGTCGGTCGTCGCCAGGATGAATTTCACGTGTTCGGGGGGTTCTTCGAGCGTCTTCAACATCGCGTTGAACGCCGAATTGGAAAGCATATGGACTTCGTCGATGACATAGACGCGGAAGCGGCCGCGCGTCGGCGCGTAGACCGCGTCTTCGAGAAGCTGGCGCATCTCGTCGACGCGGGTGTTCGTCGCCGCGTCGACTTCGAGCATGTCGACGAAGCGCCCGGAATCGATCTCGACGCACGACGAGCACACGCCGCACGGGTTCGCGCTGATCCCCTTCTCGCAGTTGAGCGCCTTGGCGAGGATCCGCGCGAGCGTCGTTTTCCCGACGCCGCGCGTCCCGGTGAAAAGGTAGGCGTGATGGAGGTGCTTCTCGGTCAGCGCGTGCGTCAGCGCGCGGACGACGTGTTCCTGCCCGACGAGGGTTTCAAACGTTTTCGGCCGCCACTTCCGCGCCAGAACCTGATAGCTCATCGTGCGATTTTACCCCGGATTTCGACCCAAGCGCGCGCGAGACGGGCCGATCGGGAAGCTCAGCGCTTCTCGGTGCGCGAAGACCTGCGCCGTTCCAACTCCGTCAGAAATCGTTTGCGGATGCGAACGGTTTTCGGCGTGATCTCGACGAGTTCGTCGTCTTCGATGAACTCAATCGCACTTTCGAGCGTCAGCGCGATCGGCGGCGTCAGGCGCACGGCTTCGTCGGTCCCCGAGGCGCGGATATTGGTCAGTTGCTTTCCCTTGATCGGGTTGACGACGAGGTCGTTTTCGCGCGAATGGACTCCGATCACCATGCCCTCGTACAATCGGTCGTTCGGCGAAACGAACATCCGCCCGCGATCCTGGAGCTTCCAGAGCGCGTAAGCGACCGCTTCGCCGTGCTCTGCCGAGACGAGCGCGCCGTTGCGCCGTCCCGGAATGTCGCCCTTGACCGGCGCGTAGTCGTCGAAAACGTGACTCATCAGCCCGGTTCCGCGCGTCAGGTTCAGGAACTCGTTCTGAAAACCGATGAGGCCGCGCGCCGGGATCCGGTATTCGAGGCGGACGCGCCCGCGCCCGTCGGAGACCATGTCCTGCAAATCCCCCCGGCGCGTGCCGAGCGCCTCCATCACGCCGCCCTGGTGCGTTTCTTCGAGGTCGAGGCTCAGCATTTCGTAAGGCTCGCATTGCGCGCCGTTTATCGTCTTGAAAATGACTTTCGGGCGTCCGACGGCCAACTCGTAACCCTCGCGCCGCATCGTTTCGAGCAGGATCGTCAAATGCAGTTCGCCGCGCCCGGAGACGAGAAAGGAATCGGTCGTCCCCATGTCCTCGACGCGCAAAGCCATATTCGTCAGCAATTCCTTGTGCAGACGCTCGCGGATCTGGCGGCTCGTCACGAATTTTCCCTCGGTCCCCGCGTAAGGCGAATCGTTGACCATGAAGGTCATGTTCAGCGTCGGCTCGTCGACTTTGAGCATCGGCAAAGCCTCCGGCGTGTCGGGGTCGACGACGGTGCATCCGATCGACAGCGCGTCGATTCCGCTCAGGAGCACGATGTCGCCGGCAAGCGCCTCGTCGAGCGGAACGCGCTCGATCCCGCGAAAGCCGAAAATCTGGTTGACCTTCGCGGCCTTCGGCGTCCCGTGCTCGAAGCAGCCTTCGGCGTCCGGCAATCCGTACATCACCGTCACCGTCTGCGCGCTCTTGATGCGCCCGCGCTGAATCCGCCCGACGCCGATGCGCCCGATGTACGAAGAATAGTCGAGCGCGGCGATTTGCAGTTGCAGGGCGCCGTCGGAGTCGCCGGCTTCGGGCGGCGGAACGTGCCGCAGGATCGCCTCGAAAAGCGGACGCATGTCGGTCGAAGGTGTTTTCAGGTCGAGCGTCGCGTAGCCGTTGATCGCTGAGGCGTAAATCACCGGGAAATCGAGTTGCTCCTCGGAAGCGCCCAATTTGTCGAAGAGGTCGAAGGTGTGGTCGACGACCCAATCGGGACGCGCGCCGTCGCGGTCGATTTTATTGACGACGACGATCGGCTTCAAACCGAGCGACAGCGCCTTGCGCGTCACGAAGCGCGTCTGCGGCATCGGCCCCTCGACGGCGTCGACGAGCAGGAGGACGCCGTCGACCATGCTGAGCACGCGCTCGACCTCGCCGCCGAAATCGGCGTGCCCCGGCGTATCGACGATATTGATGTGGATGCCTTGGTAATCGACCGCGAGGTTCTTGGCGAGGATCGTAATCCCCCGCTCACGCTCCAGGTCGTTCGAATCCATGACGCGCTCGGCGACGTGCTGGTGCGCCGCGAAAGTGCCGGCCTGGATGAGGAGTTTATCGACGAGCGTCGTTTTACCGTGGTCTACGTGGGCGATGATCGCAATATTGCGTACGGGACGGGACATGAAAGAAGGAACTCACAGAAGGGGC
>JAISDL010000162.1 GCA_031264825.1 Accumulibacter sp.
CGGCAGTACGAGGCGAGGTCGCGCGTTTTGGAATGGCAGACGCTGACCGTCGCGCCCGCGTGCATCAGAAGAAGCGCCGTCGGTTTGCCGACGATGTTCGAGCGACCGACGACGACGGCGTCCTTTCCGGCGACGTCGATGTTTTCCGACTCGAAAAATTTCATGATCCCGTAAGGCGTGCAGGGGACGAAGCGCGGTTTCCCCTGGAGAAGCGCGCCGGCGTTTTCCGGCCTGAAGCCGTCGACGTCCTTTTCCGGCGCGATCGCGTCGATGATCGCGTCGGGGTCGAAGGCCTCGGGGAGCGGAAGCTGGACGAGGACGCCGTGAATACGGGGGTCGGCGTTGAGTTCGGCGATTTTGTCGAAAACACGTTGCGGCGGAACGTCGGCGGGACAAAGATGTTTTTCGGAGCGAATGCCGGCCTGCGCGCAGGCCTCGACCTTGTTACGGACGTAGATTTGCGACGCGGGCGCCTCGCCGACGAGGACGACCGCAAGCCCCGGCCGGACGCCCGCACGCGCGAGCGCATCGGCGCGCAGCGCAAATTCGGGGCGCAATTTTTGCGAGAGCGCCTTTCCGTCGAGAATGCGCGCCGTCATGAGCGTGCGAGGACCGCTTCGACGGCGTCTACGACGCGCGAAACCGTCAAACCCAGAAATTCGAAGACTTGCGCCGCCGGCGCGCTTTCGCCGAAACGGTCGATCCCGACGACGGCGCCGTCGAGTCCCGTATAGCGCTCCCACCCGGCGGTCACGCCGGCTTCGACCGCGACGCGCGGGACGCCGCGCGGCAGAACCGACGCGCGGTAAGCCGCGTCCTGGCGGTCGAAAACGTGTGTCGACGGCATCGAGACGACACGCACCGGGATCCCTTTCGCGTCGAGCGCCTTCTTGGCATCGACCGCGAGCGCGACTTCGGAACCCGTCGCAAGGACAATCGCTTTCGGCGCGCCCGCGCAATCGGAGAGAACGTAGCCGCCGCGCCGGATCGCCGCGATTTGTTCCGCGCTCCGCGCCTGATGCGGCAGATTCTGGCGTGTCAGGATCAGCGCCGTCGGCGTCTCCGTGTGTTCGAGCGCGGCCTGCCACGCGACGAAAGTCTCGACCGAGTCGCAGGGGCGCCAGACGTCGAGGTTCGGAACGAGGCGCAGGGACGCGGTCTGCTCGACCGGCTGGTGCGTCGGCCCGTCCTCGCCGACGCCGATGGAGTCGTGCGTGAAGACGTAGATCGGGTTGATCCGCATCAGCGCGGCCATGCGGATCGCGTTGCGCGCGTATTCGGAAAACATCAGGAAGGTCCCGCCGAAAGGTCGAAAACCGCCGTGCAGGACGATCCCGTTCATGATCGCGGCCATCCCGAATTCGCGGACGCCGTAATGGAGATAATTTCCGCCCGCGTCGGGCGCGTCGGGCGAATACGGGCGGCAAGCCTTCCACTGCGTCAGGTTCGAGGGCGAAAGGTCGGCCGACCCGCCGACGAATTCCGGGACGAAGGGCGCGAGCGCGGTGATCGCGTTCTGCGACGCCTTGCGCGTTGCGAGCGACTCGGCTTTTTCGACGATCGCGGCGAGCGCCGCATCGGCGCGCGGCGCGTAATCGGCGCGAAGCGCGCGTTGGGTACGGCGCTCGAACTCGGCGGCGGCGTCCGGGTAAGCTTTGCGGTACGCGGAAAAAAGCGCCGTCCATTCTTCCTCGCGCGCTTTCCCTGCCTCCTGCGCGTTCCACGCGGCGCGGGCGGCCAAAGGGACTTCAAACGGCGCGCCGAGAAACTCGATCGACGCGCGCATTGCCGCGACCTCGTCTTTCCCGAGCGGAGAACCGTGAATCTCGTGCGTCCCCGCCTTGTTCGGCGCCCCCTTGCCGATGAGCGTCTTGCAGAGAATCAGCGTCGGCTTTTCAGACTGCGCTTTGGCAGCCGCGATCGCGCGGTCGACGGCGTCGACGTTGTTCCCGTCGACCGCGCGGATCACGTTCCAGCCGTAGGCCTCGAAACGCTTCGGCGTATCGTCGGCAAACCACGCGGCGACGCGCCCGTCGATCGAAATCCCGTTGTCGTCGTAAAGCGCGATCAGTTTCGAGAGCTTCCACGTCCCGGCGAGCGAGGCCGCCTCGTGCGAAATTCCCTCCATCATGCAGCCGTCGCCGAGAAAGACGTAGGTGTGATGGTCGACGATCGGAAAAGCGTCGCGGTTGAATTCGGCGGCGAGCAGTTTTTCGGCGAGCGCGAAACCGACGGCGTTTGCAAGCCCCTGCCCGAGCGGGCCGGTCGTCGTCTCGACTCCGGGCGTATGCCCGTATTCGGGGTGTCCGGGCGTTTTGCTGTGGAGTTGGCGGAAGCGCTCGATTTCGGAGAGCGGCAAATCGTAGCCCGTCAAATGCAGGAGCGCGTAAAGCAGAGCCGAAGCGTGCCCGTTCGAAAGGACGAAGCGGTCGCGGTCGGGCCATTTCGGGTCGGTCGGGTTGTGCTTCAAATGGCGATGCCAGAGCGCCGTCGCCATTTCGGCCATTCCGAGCGGCGCGCCGGGGTGCCCCGAATTCGCCGCCTCGATCGCGTCGATGGAAAGAGCGCGGAGCGCGTTGGCCAGCATGGCCGTTTGGATTGGCATAATCGGTTTCCCAGGGTTGAGCGAAAAACCGGCAAGATTCCGCCTCGCCGGAGGCTTTGCCGCTTGCGCGGCCTAAAGCCCGTTTTCGACCCGCCGACGGTTCACGGACGGAAGAAGCGCCGGTTTCGCGCGTTTTTCAAGTTTCGCTATTCTATCCGCGCGAAGCACGGGTGTCACTCGGAGCAGAGGACTGAGGACAGAAGACAGATCAGTTAGGGCGGCTTCGCCGCTGGAGAAAAATCCACGAGGCGGGCAAGATGCCCACACTCCCAGAGTGCATAGGTTGGG
This sequence comes from Accumulibacter sp., assembly GCA_031264825.1. Lineage (GTDB taxonomy): Bacteria > Pseudomonadota > Gammaproteobacteria > Burkholderiales > Rhodocyclaceae > Propionivibrio. Next base: position 2,894 of record JAISDL010000162.1, read on the forward strand.
GTGAGCGCAGCGATGCCCAACGATTCCGCAGGCGCATCTCGGCGGTATAGGTTGGCGGTGAGCGTAGCGAACCCCAACGATTCCGTATGCGCTTATCGGGTATCAGGAAATAGATGAAAACCGATTTCAACCGCGAAAGGCGCGAAAGGTCTGTATTTACTTTTTCGCGTTTTTCGCGGTTCTTGTCTTCTGAACCCTGATCACTGAAATGGCTCGCGCTTCGCGCAAGCGAGACGTTGGGCATCGCTCCGCTCACCCCAACCTATGCACTAAAGCGCAAGGAGTCGGAATCGACGGGTAGCGCGTTCAGTTCGACGAGTTCCGGCGCCAGTTCCCAAACCCGGTCATGAAGTGCGTCGAGCGTCTCGGCCTCCGTCACCAGATGCAAGTCATCACAGACGGCGGTATAGAAACCGTCGGCGTAAGTAACGCTCACGATCAGCGGCGGATTCAGCACATCCGGCCGTTTGGCGACAAGGTTCATCGCGGCCTCCAGGGTAGCCATAGATGTCCGAATTATGGTCGGCTCGCGTCTTCTTGGCAAGCCTCGGCGTGTTTTCAAGCCTTCCAAACCGTCTTCCATCATTCACACGCAAACGGAATCGTTGGGGTTCGCTGCGCTCACCGCCAACCTATACCGCCGAGGTGCGCCTACGGAATCGTTGGGGTTCGCTGCGCTCACCGCCAACCTATACCGCCGAGATGCGCCTGCGGAATCGTTGGGGTTCGCTGCGCTCACCGCCAACCTATACCGCCGAGATGCGCCTGCGGAATCGTTGGGGTTCGCTACGCTCACCACCAACCTATACCGGCGGAGGGCACGCCGTGGCCCGACGAAATTTTTTCAAAAAATTGTTGTGCCGCCACGAAATACGTGTTATACAGCTTCCGATTGTGTAATATCATATCGGTGCTGTGTGTATCAAGCGTAATTCGCAGCGCTTGCCTTGTAACAGAGCAGAACAGAGCAATAAACAGACACTTTCGGGAGCTGTCAGTGGTCTTTGAGGCGGGAAGGATCGACGAGTGGGCATCCTCCGGTTCCGGTAAATCAACCGGACTGGCTGGCATGATTCTTGCTCTCTCTCTCTCTCTCTCTCTCTCTCTCTCTCTCTCTCTCTCTCTCTCTCTCTCTCTCTTCCAAGTCCTTCTAAATACAGGGTTTTTCGGCATTTTCCGCGCCAGCGGAAAATGCGCGGGGCTGTCCACGCGCGGTGCGGCGTGGTCAAATCGTCGGGGCGTTTACCCCCCTCCTCCCCTCCTCCCACAATATCGGTTGTCATATTTCAAAAAAGAACGGTCGCGCCCGTGCCACGAACACGGGGCGCGTCCGTTTTTGTCATTTTCCATCCTTGGGCCATCTCCCATCGCTTGAAGCGCCTTCCGGGCGTGCCGCCGTTTTGAGCGCGGCGTCCGGCAGGTTTTTTCATCCAGCCGCAGCCTTGCGGTGTTTACAACTGAAACAGGAGTCATCGTGAGCAAAGATAAGCTAAACGGTTCGTTCGGCGCGCGCGGCTTCACGCTCGTCGAAATGAGCGTCGTTCTCGTCGTCATCGGCGTCATTCTGGGGGCGATTTCGATCGGCAAGGACGTCCAGCGCAACGCCGAATACGCGCGGATCAAGCAGAAATTCATCGACCAATGGGCGCTTTCGTACAACGTCTACGTCCAGCGGACCGGCTACCCGCCGGGAGACAGCCAGCAGCAGCCGCGGTGGATGGTCGGAGGCGCCTATTACACAGGCTCAGGTGGCGTTATTTCTGGCGGAGCCAATGACGGGGCCCTTCCAGGTTCGATTTGCCACAACCAAGCCTCAACTCTGGCTGTGAACCTGAGGGCTCCTATAGAACCAAACGGCCTAGGCCCTTTCGATTTGCGCGAATTGATGCTGAAAGCCGGCGTGCGGATGCCGCCGGGACGCGCCGAAGGACTTGAGGACCGTTACGTCTATCTCGATACGAACGGCAACCCGCAGGAAATCCAGGTCTGCTTTCAATGGAATCGACCGGGATCCACTGTGTCTCCAGAAGGTTCCGGGAACGTCATGGTGATCGCCGGCTTGACGCCCGACCTCGCGCGCGCGCTCGACCAGATGATCGACGGCAAGGCCGACGCCTTGGAAGGCGTTTTCCGGCAAGCGGGGGTTGCGAATGGCGTCGGCAACGTGGCGGGCGTCGAGTGGTCGGCGAACAACACTGTCGCAATGGGGGGTGGTCTCCCCGGTGGGCAAGTTCTCGGAGCCACGCTTGATGAAGACCAAGTGGCAACCGTCACCGCCGTTTACAAAATGAACCAATGAAGGGACGACCATGAATGCGTACCGCAGAGGCGGCGCCGGTCCGGCGCTCGAAGCGGGTTTTTCGCTCCTCGAAATCGCCGTCGTTCTCGGCGTCGCGGCGATCATCCTCGGCAGCGTCATCACGGCGGGGCGGGGCGTCCAGCGCAATGCCGAAAACAGCCGCATCGCGCAGAAGTTCGTCTTCGAGTGGAAGCGGGTTTACGACGAGTATTTTCAGCGCGCGGGCGTCGTCGTCGGCGACAGCCAGATCGCGCCGACCTTCATGATCAACGGGAGCGAAACCGAGATCGGCGGGCAGTCGGTCGGGCGAGGCAACCTCGCCGGCAACGTCGCGGGTGTACCGGAGAATTACCGGAACACCGGGCTGAAGGTCTGCCACGGGCAGGGCTACCCGCGCGATTCGGTCGGCCCGGGCGACCGGGGCCTCGCGCGGCAGGATCTGCGCGACCTGATGCTGAAGGCCGGGCTGCGGATGCCGGCGGGGCGCGCCGAGGGCATGGAAGACCGCGCTGTATACAACGACAGCAACAGCAACGCGACCGAGGTGCAGGTCTGCTTTCAGTGGAACCCGCCGGGGACGATCAGCGGCGCGGGCAACGTGATGGTGCTGCGCGGCCTGACGCCCGACCTCGCGCGCTACCTCGATTCCCTGATCGACGGCAAGGCCGACGCGCTCGAAGGGCTATTCCGGCAGCAGGACGTGCGGATGAACACGAGCGAGCCGTCGAGCCAGCGTCCCGGGCGCGAATGGAGCGCGAACAATACCTTCGGGGTCGGCGAGGCGCAGTTTCAGTCGGCTGAGACGACCGGCGGCAACCGGAACGAGGATCGCGTCGTCCTCATGACCGCGCACTGGGCGATGAATCAATGAATACCGAAGCCGGATCGAAAGAATGGAAGCGGGCGCGAAGAGGAAAGATCGTCTTCGCCGTGGCGATGGTCTGCCTGCTCGCCGTCTCGACGCCGTTTTATTTTTACGCGCGGCACCGTTTGGAGCGGAGCCGCGCGGACGGCGTTTTCGCGGCGCGCGTTTTTCAGGAGGCGCAGCGGATGGAAGCGAATGTGCTCGGGAACGAGCGATTCAACGCGCTTGCGCGGGAATTGCAGGCGGCCGCGTCGAAAAAAGGCCTGTCGCCCGCACACTGGGCCGAGCGCCGCGTCAATCTGCGGCAGGGCAATCTTTCGCGCGACGAGATGAACGAACTGCTTTTTTCGATCGCGCGCACCGAGAGCCGCTTTTTTCACGTTGAAGAGTTCGACGTTTCGGTCACGCGCGACGAAGGCGGGCTGTTCTCGCCGCCGCTCCGCGTCAATTCGCCGATGTCGGCGACGGTCAAAGGGACGCTCGTTTTCCTGGCGAGGAGCGGCCCGCAATGAACGAAGCGATCCTTTTTCATCTCGACAACCGCTGGATACTTTTTGCGGACGGTGCGGCGCGCGTCGTCGAAGAATACCCGCGCCTCGACGCGCCGACGATCGTCGTGACCGATTTTGGCGGCGCGCTCTGCGGCGTCGCGCCCGTCGGCGCGCAGTCGGGCTACGCCGAAGCGCTGATCAGCCGCCGCTTGCGCGACGAGGGAATGATCGACGGCGAGGCGAAGGTCGTCATTCACCACAGTGTCAAGTCGAGCGGCGATTTCCAGGCTTTCTACACCGCCGTCCCGGTCGACGCGTGGCAGCGGATGCAGGCGTGGGCGCGCATCCAGGAGGAGGCCTGCCTTCTCGTCCCGCTCGCGGCGGTGATGTACCGCCTGCTTCCGCGCGGCGAGGCCGGCGTTTTCTTCCGGCACGGGCGGAACATCGCGCTCCTCTTCTCGCGCAAAAGCGGGCTGATTTATTCCTTTGTCCTCTCGCTCGGCGACGACGCGGAAGACCTGCTTTCCGCCGTGAGGACTCTGGCGGGGCGCATCCCCGACCATTCGTTCGACCCCGCGCGGCTCACGATGAGCCTGACGTGGTATTCGCTGCTCGAATCCGGAGCGTCGAACGAGTCGAACGACCCCGACGAGGACGAAAAACTCTGCGCGGCTTTTTCCGAGGCGTCGGGTCTGCGCGTCGTGCGCGCGCCGGTCGAGGCCTGCGGCGGCATCCGTGTGGCGATGAGCGCGATCCGTTCGGTGCTTTCCGAGCGCATCGCCGTCAATCCGGCGGCGGCGCGCTTCGACTATTTCGCCGAAAAACACCTCCGGCACGCCGCGCTTTGCGCGGGTCTCGCCGCGCTGGCCTTCCTGATCGGCGGCGGCGTGTCGCTGTGGCAGGCCGGGAGCATCGGTGCGCGGAGCGAACAGAACCGGAACGAGGCGCGCGCGATCGAGCAACGTCTTCAGGGCGGGCGGAAACTCGCTTCTCCGGGGAGGGCGTTCTACGCGACGCGCGACCTCGTCGACCTCGTCGCCAACGCGCAAGCCGGGATCGACCCGTACGTCTTCCTTCGGAACCTCCGCGCCGCGTCGGGCGACAAGGTCAAACTCTTGCGCGTGTCGATGGGCAAGGAGATCGTCGTCGAGGGCTGGGTCGACCAGACGGGCGGCGACGACACACCGCTCGCCGGCTTCGTCACGCAGTTGCGGCAGATGGGATTCTCGCTCGAAGCGATCGACGTTCCGTCGGCTGAAAATACGCACAGGAGCGGCTTCTTCGCGTACCGATTGACCGAAGTCTCGAAACGAGGGGAGAGCCAATGAAGGCCAGCAGCGCGCTTTTTATCGTAATCGTCGCCGCCGTCGTCTCGTCGCTCGCTTTTTTCTGGACGAGGAAATCCGTCGTCGCCAGGGTTCCGCCGCCGCCGCAGGCGAGCGCGCCGGGAGGGACGGAACTGCAAAAAACCGAGGCGTCGTTGAAGAGGATCGACGAAATCCGCTTCGCCGACGGCCTGACGCCCGAACGCCTGATTCCTCAGATCGGTGAAACGGCGCGGGGAGAGACCGCCGCCCAGCGTCTCGACGACGCGCGGGTGTTCCCGTCCTTTACGCAGAACCGGCGCGTCGCCGGTGTCGGCGCCGGCGCGGGTGCGGCGGGAAGGAGCGGGTACGAGAATTCGATCGACGGCAACCCCGCCGTGCCGCCCGTCGAGGAGAAAAAGCCCAACGTCGTGTCCTTGACCTACGTATCGCCGGGTTTCCGGCGCGCCGTCGTCGATAACGAACTCGTCCGCGAAGGCAAACTCCTGCCCGACGGCGTCGTCGTCACAAGAATACGGAAAGGCTCGGTCGTCCTGACGCGCGACTGGCGGAGCGTCGAAGCGCCCGTCCCCGGCCTTCTCCCCAAGGCTACGGAACCCGTCGCCGCGCCGATAAGGCCTCCGGCGACCCCGGCGGCTCCGGTGCCGAGTGCCGCGCCCGTGCGGAACGTGAATCGGCCATGATGAATTCCAGAAACCTCACGGTCGGCATCCTCGGCGCCGCGCTCGTCGCGCTCGTCGTCGCGCTCTTCGTCCTGAACCGGAAGATGGACGAACAGGCCGTGCTGATCGGCAGGCTCCAGTTGCAGCAGCGGAGCGCGCCGGAATCGAGAGCCTCGGGAACCGTCACTCCCACGGTGCCCGCAACGTCCGCGCCTCCCGCCGCTGCGCCGGAAAGCGTCCCGTGGCAATGGGGCGCGAAACCGTCCGAGACCCCGTCCCCGCTCGCTCCCGCTCCCGCCACGGCGGGCGATCGAAACACGAAGGCGGCGAGGATCACCGAATTGCAGCAGGATTTGAAAGCGCTGATGGCGAAATCGGCGGGGCGACCTGCCGAGATAGACATCGGCGCGATCGACGCGCTGCTCGTCCGGCTGATCGAAATCTAGGGGCATCCGGTCGTCGGCGGCGTCGACTTGCGCGTTCTGCGCCAGAATCTCGTCGTCGCCAGGGACATGCAAGCGCTGGCGAAGGAACTCGAAAGCGAAAGCAAAAAGCCGAAACCCGACCGCGCAAAGATCGACAGCCTCGTGCAAAGAATACAGGGCCTTCAGCAAGGCCTGCGCTTGGGGATTACGGGGAACGTTGCGAATCCGGCGCAGCAAGCGCCCTTGCAAGCGCCCAGGCCGGCGCCCAAGTCGGCACCCTCTGCGGGCGGCGCGGAGACGCGGCCGAAATGACACGGCGGCGCTTTTTCCGCTTCGCGTCGGGGTTTACCCTGCTCGAACTTTCGCTCGTCGTCGTCGTGATGGGCGTGCTGGGGCTGTTCTTCGTCAACAGCTTCTCCGGCGCGGATGACGTTCGCGTACGCAGGCAGTCGCGGGCGCAGGCCGAAGTCGCGCGCGAGGCGCTGCGGGCGTATCTGCTGACCAACAAGCGCCTCCCGTGCCCCGACACGGACACGGACGGATATGAGGATGGCGGGGCGGCAGGCTGTACCGGAACCGGAGAAACGGGGACGCTTCCCTACCTGACCCTGGGCTTGCCGGACGCGGCGCATAACCGCATGTTCTATGGCGTCTATCGCGTCGCGCCGCCCGACGACATTACGCTTGACATTACGCTTCAGGCGGAGCGGACGGGCGACGCCGAAGGCGCACCCGGCTATCTGGGTCTGGGGGACGTGGTCGTCGCGCTGCAAGCCATCGTTTCCGATGTCCTCAAACCCGCGTATCTGCACAGCGCGGGAATCGACGCCGCCGGCGCGGCGGACTGCGCCGCGGCGCACCACCCTGTTTTCATACTGATCGTTCCGAACACCGACCGCGACGGCGACGGGAACGTCCTCGACGCCCCCAACGCCCCGAACGGAAAATGCTTTGCTTCACCCGAACAGCCGATGACGCTGAATTATGATGATGTTGTTGCCGTGGAGTCGCCGTCCGCCCTGATCGGGTGGGTGACGTATCACATAAATTGAACCCTGGCCTTCCAAGGAAAAATTGATGAGAACGAACCTGTCCTGTTTCCGTACCCTGATGGCGTATGCGGCGGCAATCCTGCTCCTGGGAGGATGCGGCCTGACGCGCAGCTTCGACAATCTGAAGCCCGACGAAACGATTCCGGTCACGGGGCTGAACGACGCGGTGGCGAACGAATCGAAGAAGTTGCAGGAGACATACGACGAACTCCTGAAGAGGCTCGACCGGATTCCAGAACCCGCCGTCGCCGAGCAGGGGGTCGAGCCGGTCTACGACCCGCTCGAAGACAAGGTCGTATCGATCAACATGTACAACGTCGATATCGGGCGGCTCCTCCTGACGCTGGCGGATCAGAACAAGCTCAACCTGATCGTCGACCCGATGGTTCTCGAACAGAAGATCAGCGCGAGCCTCTACCTGAACGACGTCACGATCCGTGAAGTGTACAGGCATATTCTCGATACATTCGATCTGCACGGTGTCCGGCGCAACGGCGCGCTCGTCGTCAGCCTCCTCGAAGAGCGCGTCCTGAGCGCCGGCTTTCTCAATACCAACATCGGGATCGACCTGGCGTCCGGCGGCGACGTCTTCGGCAGCACCGTCGCCTCCGGCGGTTCATCCGGGGGTTCGTCGGGCGGGTCGTCGGGAGGCTCGTCGGGCGGCTCACGGGGCGGGAATTCGCTGCGCGCGAACTTTTCGATCCGCGCCGACTCCTTGCAGAAGGTCGACCCCTACGAACAACTCGAAAACGCGGTCAAGCAGATTCTTGGCTTGGGCGGCGGAGAAGGCGTCGCCGCGCAGCCGCAACTCGGCACGCGCGCCGTCGGAGGCGCCAACGGAGACCGCGAAAACATCCCGCCGGTCCCCGTCGCGTACAGCCTGAACCGCGCGTCCGGCGCGCTCTACGTCAAGGCGCGCCCCTCGCAGATGCGCGCGATCGTCGAACTCGTCGAGCGCAACAACGAAGCCTTCCGTCGGCAAGTCCAGGTCGAAGCGCAACTCATCGACATCCAGCTCAAAGACGGCTTCAAGTTCGGCGTCGACTGGACCCTGCTGCGCAACAATCTTGCCGGCATCTACGGGTCCGACCCCTTGAGCCTGCAATCGAACGTGTCGGGCTTCCCCGGCGCGTCGATCCCCGGACGCATCATCGAAATCCCCGCGCGGCTGATCGGCGCGACGTCGGGCAACCGCGCGATGGGCGTCTCGTGGGGAGACGACCGCTTTTCGGCGACGATCAACGCGCTGAGTTCGTTCGGCGCCTTGCGCGTGCTGTCGAATCCGAGCGTCCGCGTGCGCAACGGAACGCCCGCGCTCCTGAGCGTCGGAACCAACATCCGCTACGTCTCGCGCACCCGCGCGACGATGAATATGGCGACGGGGGCGACCGCGACGGCGACCGACGTCGAAACGGCGTCGCTCTTCTCCGGCGTCGTGATCGGCGTCGTACCCTACATCCACGAGAACGGGCGCATCGAACTCCTCGTGCATCCGATGCAGACCGAAGTGCTCCCTGAAAGTCTGGCGCTGATCGAAGTCGGCGGCGCGGGGACGAACGCCGGTCGCGTCACGCTGCCGGTGATCAACTACAAGGGGCTGACGACGACGCTCAACCTGGGCGACGGCGACATGGTGCTGATCGGCGGACTGATCGACCAGAGCAAGTCCGTCGAGGGCGACGGGCTTCCGGGGCTGTCGGAGATTCCCGGCGCGGGCGCGCTCTTCGGTGAGCAAATGAGGTCGCACGCCACGCGCGAACTCGTTCTCGTGCTTCGAGTGAGGATGCTATGAAACCGGCGACGAGCGTGCGCGCGATCACAGTGCTCTGCGCCGTGCTGCTCGCGGGTTTTCCCGTCGCGATGGCGATCGAGCGGCAAACCTCGATCGGCGAAGACACGGTGGCAAAAGCGAGGGCCTTCGTCGAAGCGCGATTGCGTGTGGAAGAAAAAGTCGCCGCGAAAAAGAAAGGCGTCGCCGAAAAGCGGACAGTTGAAGAAAAAGCGCCGACGGGCGCCGCGCCAACGAAGAGAATCGACGAAGAGACGGTCGCAAGGGCGCTGGTCGCGATAAAAGCGCGGCGCGTCGCGACCGATCACACGGTCGCGGAAAAAGCCGACGCAGAGGAAATGACGCGCGTTCTTGCGGAAGGCGAGGCCGTATTGAAGAGTCTGGCGGCCGAGGAAAACGCGGAGGCGGAAAAGGCCGCCGTAAGAGAACGTGCGGCGCAAGCCTTGGCCGCGATCGAGGCCAAGCGCGTAAAGGAAGAAAAAGCGGCTGCACAAAAGGCGGCGGCGGCTGAAAAGGCGCGGGTTCTCGCCGAAGAGAAAGCCGCGGCGATAAAGCGCGCGGCGGATGAAAAAGCGGCTACACAGAAACGGGTCGCCGAGGAAAGGGCGCGGATTCTTGCGGAAAAACAAGCCGCCGCCGAGAAGCTCGCGGCGGAGAGACGCGCCGCCACGGAAAGAGCGCGCGTTCTCGCCGAAGAAAAGACCGCGGCGGAAAAGAAGGTAACCGCCGAGAAAGTCGCCGCCGAACAACGCGCGGCGGAAGAAAACGCGCTCGCGGAGGAGAAAGTTGCCGCCGAAAAAGCGACGGCGGAGAAGGCCGCTCTAAAAGAACGCGCGGCGCAAGCGCTCGCCGCGATCGAAGCGCGGCGTCTGGCGGAAAAAAACACGGTCGCGGAGAAAGCCGCCACCGAAGAAAAAGCGCGCGTTCTCGCGCAAGAGAAGGCGACGGCGGAAGAAAAAGCGGCTGAAGAAAAAGCGACGGCACAGAAGCGCGCGGTTGAAGAAAAAGCGGCGGCACAGAAGCGCGTCGCCGAGGAAAAAGCGCGCGTCGCCGCCGAAAAGAAGGCAAGCGCCGAGAAACTCGCGGCGGAGAAAAAAACTGCCGCAGAGAAACTCGCGGCGGAGAGAAAAGCCGCCGCCGAGAGAACACGGCTTCTCGCGCAGGAAAAGCGTGAAAAAGCCGCCGCCGAGAGGAAAGCCGCCGCCGAAAAAGTCGCGTCGGAGAAAAAAGCCGCCGCAGAAAGAGCGCGGCTTCTCGCGGAAGAGAAAGTCGCGGCGAAAAAACGCGCTTTGGAAGAAAAAGCGCGGCTTCTCGCTGAAAAACAGGTCGCTACCGAGAAACTCGCCGAGGCGGCGCGTGCGCGCGCCTACGTGCAAAAGATGAGGACGCAGGTCAAAAGGCCGGGAAACACCGTCCGCCTCGATACGGCGGGCGAGAAGGAAGTCCGGCGGCTCGTGCGCGAGTTCAGCGAGGCCGTGCAGAGCAAGAACTTTACGGCGGCGCACGAATCGCTGTACGCGGTCGAACTGCTCCTGCCCGAAAGAAGCCTGACTGTGCTGCGCCTGCGCGCGTGGCTCGCGATGGCGACCGGCGACGACCAGGTCGCGGGCTATCTGTATCGGGAGATTCTCGAACGGCTCACCGACGACCTCGATTCGTCGATCAACCTCGCCGTCATCGAAGCCAGGGGCGGGCGCGTCGAGGAAGCGCGAAAAATCATTCTCGACATTTCACGGCGATTGCCGGACTCCGAACGGTTGAAAGCGATGCGCCAAGCCTTCGGTCTGCCCTACTGACCTCCGGGTGAACCCAGCTTTGAGACCGGGAAATGCCAATGACCAAAAATAAATCGACCGACGAATCGCAGGATTCGGCGCCCCATCTATCCGGCCGCTTGGGCGAACGCCTCATGGAGCGCGGCATCCTGTCGCTGCGCCAATTCCAGTTCGCGATGCAGAAACAGAGCGTCGAGAAGCTGCGTCTGGGCCTCTTGCTGATCCGTTACGGCCTCGTGCGCGAAGACGTGCTCGTCCGTGAACTCGCGGCGAGGAAGTCGATCCCCTTCCTCACGGCGGACCTCTTCCCGCTTCCCGACGCCGACGTGCTCAGGCAGTTCAACCGCGAACTCTGTCTGCTCAAAGGCTTCCTGCCGATCAAAAGGGAAGGGGACGAACTCGAAGTCCTGCTCGGCGACGGCGACGAAGCGTCGGTGAGCGAACTCGTGATGCACCGCACGGGCTTGAAATGCCGTTTCTTGCAGGGCGCGTTCTCGCGGGTGTCGCAACACATCCGCGAAAGCTATTATTTCACGCAGAACTCGATCGAGTCCCTGGTCAATCAGGAACTGCGCCGCCTCTCCGCCGACGCCGACCACGCGATCAGCCCCGACAAATGCCTCGACTACCTGTTGCACTGGGCGGTGCATGAACGCGCGACCGACATCCACCTGACGCCGTCCGCGACGAGCCTCCACCTCTTTTTCCGCATCGACGGCGTCCTGCGCCCGATGATCGCGCTGCCGCTCGCGCTGCGGCGGCTGATCGTCTTCATCAAGCT
>JAISDL010000192.1 GCA_031264825.1 Accumulibacter sp.
AGGAATTTTGGTGGGCCCGCAGGGACTTGAACCCTGGACCAACGGATTATGAGTCCGCTGCTCTGACCAACTGAGCTACAGGCCCCAAAAGGCGGGGGGACCCCCGCTCTTTTTTTGAAAACTCAATTATGGTTGCTGTCGACGAAGCTGCGCAACCTGTCCGAACGCGAAGGGTGCCGCAGTTTCCGCAGCGCCTTGGCTTCGATCTGGCGTATCCGCTCGCGCGTCACGTCGAACTGCTTCCCGACTTCTTCGAGCGTGTGGTCGGTATTCATCTCGATGCCGAAGCGCATCCGCAGGACCTTCGCTTCGCGCGGCGTCAGCGTGTCGAGCACGTCCTTGGTAATCAGGCGCAGGCTCGACGAGAGCGCCGCGTCGGTCGGCGCGAGCGTCGCCGAATCCTCGATGAAATCACCGAGGTGCGAATCGTCGTCGTCGCCGATCGGCGTCTCCATCGAGATCGGCTCCTTGCTGATCTTGAGTATCTTGCGGATTTTTTCCTCGGGCATGTCCATTTTTCGGGCGAGCGTCGCGGGGTCGGCTTCGATGCCCGTTTCCTGGAGAATCTGCCGGGAAATGCGGTTCATCTTGTTGATCGTTTCGATCATGTGCACCGGGATGCGGATCGTCCGCGCCTGATCGGCGATCGAGCGCGTGATGGCCTGCCGGATCCACCACGTCGCGTAGGTGGAGAACTTGAAGCCCCGGCGGTATTCGAATTTATCGACCGCCTTCATGAGTCCGATGTTGCCTTCCTGGATCAGGTCGAGAAACTGCAAACCCCGGTTCGTGTATTTTTTCGCGATCGAGATGACGAGCCGCAGGTTGGCCTCGGTCATTTCGCGCTTGGCGCGGCGCGCCTTGGCTTCGCCCGTCGACATCCGCTTGTTGATTTCCTTCAATTCCTTGAGCGGAATGCCGACGCGCTCCTGAAGCGACAGGAGTTTTTTCTGCTCTTCGCGGATATTCGGCGCGTTGCGCATGAGAACGGCCGCGTAGGGTTTGCTCGCGGGGGAGGCGAGTTCGCTCTCGACCCAATCCAGGTTGAGTTCGTTTCCGGGGAAAACCTTGATGAAGTACGGGCGCGGCATACGCACCGCATCGACGCAAATGCGCTGGATCTTGCGCTCGCAGGCGCGCGCTTCTTCGACCATCAGGCGAACCGAATCGCAGAGCCGCTCGATCGTCCGGGAAGTAAAGCGAATGCTCATCATCGTTTCCGAAATGTCGTTCCGGAGACGGATATAGCTTCTGTCCTGCGTTCCCTTTTTCGCAAGCGCGGTTTTTGCGCGCGTGAAAAGTTTTTTGATTTCGGTGAGCTTTGCGAGTCCTTCTTCCTTCAACTTTTGCAAAGACGCTTCGGCATCCACGCTTTCGGCGGATTCGGCAGACTCCGCGGATTCGGACACCTCGCCGGATTCGGGGGATTCGGACGATTCGCCCTCGTCGTCGCCGACTTCTTCGGCCTCGGCGAGTTCTTCGATGATCTTTTCCGCTTCCGAATCGACCGAATCGACGAGGCCGTCAATGAGTTCGTCGATCCGCATTTCATCCCGGGTGATCCTTTCGGCGCAGTCGACGAGTTCGGCGATCGTCGTCGGGCACGCCGAGATCGCCTGGATCATGTGCTTCAAACCGTCTTCGATACGCTGGGCGATCTCGCGCTCGCCTTCGCGGGTCAGCAGTTCGACCGAACCCATCTCGCGCATATACATACGTACCGGGTCGGTCGTGCGCCCGAATTCGGAATCGACGTTCGAAAGCGCCTGCTCGGCCTGCTCTTCGACGTCCACTTCGTCCGCGACGGCCGACGGCGACGCTTCCGACATGAGCAGGGTTTCGGAATCGGGCGCCTCGTCATAGACGCGAATCCCCATATCGTTGAACGTCGTGATGATACTTTCGATCTGTTCCGCGTTGACGACATCGTCGGGAAGATGGTCGTTGACCTCGGAGTAGGTCAAGAATCCCCTCTCCTTGCCGAGTTTGATCAGGGTCTTGAGGCGCGTCTTCCGCGTCTCTTCATCGGCGGGAGACGGCCGCCTGCCCATTTGGGCCAGTAGCTCGGCGGTTTTTACCTTCGCCGATTTATAGTATGTTGCCTTTTCCCTTGCCATGGATGAATCTCGGAGAACGTTAAATTGAAAAACTTTATATTCTACCACAACTTATGACTCTTTTGATCCTTTTCCGCGCGTAATCAACTTCAGATACTCGCTTTTTTCCTCCGTACTCAGCCCGTTGATCCCCGTCCGCGCGACTTTCTTCTGAAGCGCCTCAAAATCGCGTTTGCGCCGAGCCTCGGAGAGGCGCTCCAACGCGCCGACGAACTCGGTTTCGATATCGTCTTCGACAAAGGGCACCGCGATGAGTTCCGCGGCGGCTTCGCTGAAAAAAATTTCATTCGCGGTACCGCGCGCGCTTTCGAGCAAGGCCGCGCACGACGGGACGGCGTCCCCTTTCGCGGCGAAAATCGTTTCACAAAGACTTTTCACCGCGCCGGATTCGGGCGGCGCCGGCAAGGCTTCGGAGACTTCGGAAGCGTCTTCAAAGAATTCCGGCGGCAGACGAAAAGCCAGTTCGGGCTTTTGCAGCAATAGCCGGAACAGCCGGTTCCAGACCGAGTAGTTCCGCCTCGGCGCCCTCGCGGGCGACGCTTGCGCGATCGGGGGAAGGCCGCAATGCCGCTCGATCTCCTGCGCCGTAAAGCCGCTGGCGTCCCCCAGGCGCCTGACGATCTGCAAACGCAGGAGCGGCGACCGTAAACGCTTCAGCAAGGGGCCGGCTTTCGACACGAGCGCGGCGCGGCCTTCGGCGCTCGATATATCTTCGCGCGAGGAAAGTTCGCGCAACAAAAATTCGGAAAGCGGCGTCGCTTGGGCGATCAGGCGCTCGAAAGCGTCTTTCCCGCGCGCGCGGACGAAGCTGTCCGGGTCCTCCGGGTCGGGGAGAAAGGCAAACCCGACGGTCTTCGGTTCGACGAGCGATTCGAGCACGTTTTCCAAGGCCTTCCACGCCGCCTTGCGTCCGGCGTTGTCGCCGTCGAAACAAAAGACGACGCGGTCGACCTGGCGTAAGAGTTTCCTCACGTGCGCCTCGGTCGTCGCCGTGCCGAGCGTCGCGACGGCGTTCTCGACGCCGTGCTGCGAAAGCGCGATCACGTCCATATAACCTTCGACGACGATCGCCGTGTTTTTTTCGCGCAGCGCGGCGCGCGCCTGCGGCAAGCCGTAGACCTCGCGCCCCTTCTCGAAGAGCGGGGTTTCGGGCGAATTCAGGTATTTCGGTTCGCCGGCGTCGATGACGCGACCGCCGAAGGCGATCACCTCGCCTTTCTGATTGAAGATCGGGTAGATGATCCGGTCGCGGAAACGGTCGTAGAGCTGCCCTTGGTCGTTCCGAATGACGAGCCCGGCCGCCTGCAAGACGGGGTCGGCGTAATTCTCGAACTCGGCGTCCAGATTTTGCCACGTATCGGGCGCGTAGCCGACGCCGAATTTCCGCGCAACCTCGCCCTCGACGCCGCGCGCCTTCAAATACGCGA
Source organism: Accumulibacter sp. (assembly GCA_031264825.1). Classification (GTDB taxonomy): domain Bacteria; phylum Pseudomonadota; class Gammaproteobacteria; order Burkholderiales; family Rhodocyclaceae; genus Propionivibrio. Next base: position 3,545 of record JAISDL010000192.1, read on the forward strand.
TGGCGCGTTCCGACCGCTTCATTTGCCCATAATAGTATTTGGCGGCGCGCGCCATCGCCTCGGTGATATCTCTCAGATTTTGAGCGTCGCGCCGACTCTGCGCCTCGTCGCGCACCCCGCGCGCATCGTCTTCCGGAATCCGCATCCCCGCGCGGCCCGCAAGGTCTTTGACCGCGTCGATGAAACCGATCCCGGAATACTCCATCAAAAAACCGATGGCCGAGCCGCTCGCGCCGCAACCGAAGCAGTGGTAAAACTGTTTTCCGGGACTGACCGAAAACGACGGGGTTTTCTCGCTGTGGAAAGGGCAACACGCGACGTAGTTCGCCCCCGCCTTTTTCAAGGGGAGGTAGCTATCGATCAGATCGACGATATCCGTGCGGGAAAGAAGTTCCTGAATGAAGGATTCGGGAATCACGGCGTTTCATTCCAATCACATCTCTTACGCGGAAAGGAGCGCCCTGACCCGCTTCGACAGTTCGGCCATGTCGGCGCGTCCCGCGATTCTCGACTTGAGAAGAGCCATCACCTTGCCCATGTCGCCGACGCTCCGGGCGCCCGTCTCGGCGACGGCGGCGGCGATCGTGGCGTCGAGTTCTTCGGGAGAAAGGCGGGCAGGCAGGTAGGCCGACAAAACATCCGCCTCGAATCTCTCGGCGTCCGCCCTGTCCTTGCGACCGGCGGCCTCGTACTGCTCGACCGCCTCGCGGCGCTGTTTCATCAGCTTCTCGACGACCGAAACGACGAGAATGTCGTCCGCTTCGACCCGCTCGTCGACCTCCCTTTGCTTGACGGCGGCCAGCAAAAGGCGAAGCGCGTCGCGCCGTGCCGCCTCCCGCGCGCGCATGGCGGTCTTGATGTCTTCGGTGATGCGTTCCTTCAAAGTCATCCAACCCTCCCTGACGAGTGATTAGGAAAAAGAATCGCGCGTCGGCGTCAAAGCGCCGCCGACCCGATCGGAAAATGCGGAAAGCCGCCTCTCCTTACCGGACAGGCGGCCTCGGCGACGGGCGGATCCCGCGCTAGCGTTCGTCAAAAAGTAAAACCCTACTTTTTGCCGGGTTGAATTGGGTTTGAAAGTGGGCAAAGCCCACCTTCAAACCATGTAAAATCAACGCCAAACCAGTCCGACCTTGGCTTGGAGTTTTGTCCAAGCCATCAAAAAACAGACGGTTATTTTTTGACGATTCCTTAGTAAAGCTTGGGCGGCAAAGACTGACCGCGAATACGCTTGTGATGACGCTTGACCGCGGCCGCCAGTTTGCGCTTGCGCTCCGCGGTCGGTTTTTCGTAAAACTCGCGGGCGCGCAACTCGGTCAGGAGGCCGGTTTTTTCAACGGTCCGTTTGAAGCGGCGAATGGCCACCTCGAACGGTTCATTTTCTTTCAATCGAATGGCAGGCATCAATACTTTCCTAAGTGCGAGAACCGATGGTGAATACTGAACTAGGTATTATAAAAACTTTGCAATGCTTTCTCAAGGGAATATATTGTGAAGGGTGCAATTAAAAGTGGCGGGGATCAAGAATAAGCAAAGGCATCCCAGTAGTCCTCCCAACGACCATTTCCGCGCATGACAGAGAGGTTGAGCATAGCCTGAGCGTTCTCGGGGCACC
>JAISDL010000041.1 GCA_031264825.1 Accumulibacter sp.
GCGCAAGCGAGGTGTTGGGCATCGCTGCGCTCACCCCAACCTATACCTGAAGGGCACGGCACGCCGTGCCCCTACGGTGGGATGGTATTCCGGGTGGGGTCTCGTCACGCCGGCGGCGAAGCCGCTGCTGACTGATCTGTCTCCTGACATCTGTCTCCTGTCCCCTGAACCCTGAAGTGGCTTGCGCTTCGCGCAAGCGGGACGTTGGGCATCGCTTCGCTCACCCCAACCTATGCACTAACGCCCTCCGCGCGTCAGGTGCGGCCACGCCATTCGCATGTAATAACCCATCGACCAGAGCGTCAGGACGGCGGCGACGTAGATCAGCCAGGTGCCGACGCGCTGGACGTCGACGTCGGCGAACGTGTCGTGGTAGAGCAGGAGCGGAATCGCGACCATCTGCGCCGTCGTCTTGATTTTTCCGACCATCGAGACCGCGACGTTCTTGTGCGCGCCGATCTGCGCCATCCACTCGCGCAGCGCGGAGATCGCAATCTCGCGCCCGATGATGATGACCGCGAGGACGGCGTCGAGCCTTCCGAGGTGTACGAGGAGGATCAGCGCCGTCGAGACCATCAGTTTGTCGGCGACGGGGTCGAGGAAGGCGCCGAAGGTCGAGGTTTCGTTCCAGCGGCGCGCCAGATAACCGTCGAGCCAGTCGGTCACGGCCGCCGCGACGAAGAGCAGCGTGGCCAGAAGGTTCTGCCAGGGGAAGGAGAACCAGGCTTCGGGGAAATAAAAGATCGCCGTAAACAGCGGTATCAGAATGATACGCAGCCACGTCAGCAAAGTCGGAATATTGAATAACATCAGTGAAACGCGGCATGGATGGCCGTAGCGAGCGCCTTGCTGATTCCGGGAACGGAGGACAACTGGTCGACTCCGGCGTCTTTCAAGCCTTGCAACCCTCCAAAGTGCGAAAGCAGTGCTTTCCGTTTTTTCGGCCCGACGCCTTCGATCTCGTCGAGCCGCGATGTCGTCCGTTTTCGGCTTCTTTGCGACCGGTGTCCCGAAATCGCAAAACGGTGCGCCTCATCGCGGATTTCCTGAATCAAATGCAGCGCGGGGTGTTCCGGCGGTAATTGTACCGGTTCGCGCCCATTTGTGAAAACGAGCGTTTCGAGGCCGGGTTTTCGGGATTCGCCCTTGGCCACGCCGACCATCGGCAAGAGCGAGAGGCCGAGTTCTTCCATGACAGCGCTCGCCGAGGCGAGTTGTCCCTTGCCGCCGTCGATCAGGATGAGGTCGGGCGTGACGCTCTCGCCGGAAACGACTTTCGCGTAACGCCGACGGATCACCTGGCGCATCGCCGCGTAGTCGTCACCCGGCGCGATGCCCTGGACGTTGAAGCGCCGGTATTCGGACTTGCGCATTCCGCCGCCTTGATAAACGACGCACGAGGCGACCGTCGATTCCCCCTGCGTATGGCTTACGTCGAAACACTCGATGCGAATTTCCTTGCCCTCTTCGCATTCCAGGCCGCAGAACGCGGTTAGCGCATCGACGCGCTTTCTCTGGTTCGACAGTCCGGCGCGGCGCGCGAAAATCGCCAGACGCGCGTTCTGCTCGGCCATGTCGAGCCAGACTTTCTGCGTCGTATTCCGGGGCGAGAGAATCCGCACGGGCTGCGCCGCAAGGCTCGCAAAAGTTTCGGAAAGTTCGGCAAGTTCGGAAGCGTCCGGCGTTCGGTTCAAATAGATCCGCGTTGGAATCGGGCGCGCGTCGTAATGCTGATACAGGAAAGCGACGAGGACTTCGTCGGGCGAATTTCCGCCGACGTTGCTCGGGAACTGGGGTTTGTCGCCGAGGTGCCGCCCGTCGCGGATCATCGCCAGGTTCACGCAGACCATGCCCTCGTCTTCGACGACGACGACGATGTCCGCGTCGTCCTCGCGGTCGCTTTCGATGTATTGTTTATCCTGTATCTGGCGCAGCGACTGGATTTGATCGCGGCAAAGCGCGGCGGACTCGAAGTCGAGATTTTTCGCCGCTTCGTCCATCGCGGCGCCGAGCCGCGCGATGACCTCCTGGCGCTTCCCTTTCAGGAACATCGAAGCCATCTGGACGTCGAGCGCGTAGTGTTCCGGCGTGACGAGACCCACGCACGCGCCCGAGCAGCGCTTGATCTGGTAAAGCAGGCAGGGACGCGAACGGTTGGCGAAGACCGAATTTTCACACGTGCGCAGGCGGAACATCTTCTGGAGAAGATTGATGCTCTCGCGTACCGTCGTCGACGAGGGAAAAGGCCCGAAATAGTCGGCTTTGCGGTTCGTTCCGCCCCGGAAGAAACCGAGGCGAGGGAAGGCGTCGTGCGTCAGAATGATGTAGGGGTAGGATTTGTCGTCCCGAAAAAGGATGTTGTAGCGCGGTGCGAGGCTTTTGATCAGGTTGTTTTCGAGCAGAAGCGCTTCCGCTTCCGAGCGGGTGACCGTCGTCTCGACCGAAGCGATTTGCGAGACCATCAGGGCGATTCGCGGACTCGGCAGGTTTTCCCGAAAATACGAGGAAACGCGCTTTTTCAGATTCTTGGCCTTGCCCACGTAGAGGACGACCCCTCCGGCGTCGAGCATGCGATAGACGCCCGGAAGCTCGGTCAGCGTCGAAAGCAGCGTCTTGGGATCGAAGGGTTCATTCATGCGAAAATACGTAAAATCGCGTTTGATTCCATTTTACGAAGCGCCCGCCGCGCGTCGCGGACGGTTGATCAACGCGATACAGGATTCGATGGTATCACGTCCTCGAGGTGTTTCCATGAACGCTCCTCCGCTTTGCTGGGACATTTTCTGCGCCGTCGTCGACAATTACGGCGACGTCGGCGTCGCGTGGCGTCTGGCGAGGCAGCTCAAGCGCGAGTACGGGGGGTACGGAGGGTATAATTTCACGGTTCGACTGTGGGTCGACGACCTCGTCGCCTTTCGGGCGATCTGCCCGGAAGTTTCCCCCTCGCTGAGCGTCCAATACGTCTTCAACGTTGAAGTGCGCGCGTGGAGCAAAAACGCCGCCGACCTCACCCCCGCCGTCCCGCCCGCGAACGTCGTCGTCGAGACTTTCGGCACTCGCGCGCCGGATTCGTATTCCAGGGCGATGGCGTCCGCGTCTCCCCGCGCCGTCTGGATCAACCTGGAGTACCTGAGCGCGGAACGCTGGGTCGAGGACTGCCACACGCTGCCCTCGCCGCACCCTCACCTGCCGCGCGTCACGTATTTTTTCTTTCCGGGATTCACCGATAAAACCGGCGGCCTGCTGCGCGAACGCGACCTGGAAGAAGACCTTCGACGCTTCCCTGATTCTCCCGAAGCCCGGGAAGCGTTCTGGAAAACGCTGGGACTCGCCGCGCCCGTGCCGGAAACGCAAACCTTGTTTCTCTTCGCCTACGAAAACGCGGCGACTCCGGGCTTATTGGATTTTCTCGCGTCGGGAAGCCTGCCGTTCCGCTGCATCGCTCCGCCGTGTACGCAAATGAAAACGTTTTTCGGGAACGCCGCGCTTTCGGAAAAAACGTCCTCGCGCGGACGGCTCGAATTCCTCACTCTGCCCGCTTTCGTCCCTCAAACGCGATTCGACGCGTTGCTTCTCTGTTCGGACATCGTTTTCGTGCGCGGAGAAGATTCTTTCGTCCGCGCGCAATGGGTCGAAAAACCATTCATATGGAATGTCTACCCGCAGAAAGACAAGGCGCATTTTGCCAAACTCGACGCCTTTCTCGACCTGTATTGCAAAAACCTGTCGCGCGAGGCATCGAAGGCCGTTCGCGCTTTCCACCACGAATGGAACGAAAACCGTTTTTCACCCGAAACCTGCGCCGAATGGATCGCGTGCCTCCCCGAACTGCGCGAACACGCCAAAAACTGGGCGAAACACCTGAAAAAACACGACGACCTCTGTCGTTCACTGGTGAAATTCTGCTTATCCAAGTTATAATTTTGGGTTTAATTTGTCTCCATCGCCAATTTCTCCAATCTGAACTATGAAAACAGCTCAAGAACTCCGCGCCGGCAACGTATTTATGGTCGGCAGCGACGCCATGGTCGTCCTCAAGGCCGAATTCAGCAAATCGGGTCGCAACGCCTCGGTCGTCAAGATGAAAATGAAGAACCTCCTGACGGGTACGCCAAGTGAAGCGGTCTACCGCGCCGACGACAAATTCGACACGGTTCAACTCGACCGCAAGGAAGTCGCTTTCTCCTACCTGGCCGACCCCATGTACGTCTTCATGGACTCGGAGTACAACCAGTACGAGATCGAAAAGGAATGCATGACCGACGCCCTGCCCTACCTCGACGACGGCATGCCCTGCGAAGTCGTTTTCTACAACGGCAAGGCGATTTCGATCGAACTCCCGACGATCCTCGTGCGCGAAGTGATCTACACCGAACCCGCGGTCAAGGGTGACACGTCGGGCAAGGTCATGAAACCGGCGCGCATCTCGACGGGCTTTGAACTCGCCGTCCCGGCGTTTGTCGAAATCGGCGACAAGATCGAAATCGACACCCGCACGAACGAATACCGCGCGCGCGTCAAGTAATTCCGCTTCCAAAAAGGCCGGGGAATCGAAGGCCCCGGTTCCCTTTTTCAAGCCACCGTTGGAGGCGTAGCGAGTCTCGTCATATGCGCGCCAACCCGACGGCCCGTCTGCGCTGTTGACTACCTTGCGCCATGTTCAGGTTGTATATACAATCTGGGCATGGAGTTCACTTGGTCAGAACGAAAACGTTTACTCAACCTGAAGGAGCATGGCATCGACTTCGTCGACGCCAGTGCTGTGTTCAACGGTATCACCTTCACGTTCGAGGATGATCGGTTCTCCTACAACGAGCAGCGATTCGTCACACTCGGTCTGCTCGCCGGTATTCCTGTCTCGATCGCCCACACGGAGACGACCGATGAAATCCGAATCATCTCGTTCAGAAAAGCGACCAAACGTGAAGAGCAAATCTACTTCTCTCAAATCCAGAACTGATTTTGAACGCTTGCGTTCCGGCGTAGCCAAGACTTCAGCCGAGCATCCCGAGGCGGACGCGGATCATATCGTCCGCGGTATCGTACGCCGAGGTCTCATGCGGCAGGCACCCAAAACGGCCATTTCACTTCGCGTGGATCAAGACGTTATCGAGTGGTTCAAAACCCAAGGCCCTGGCTATCAAACGCGCATAAACGCCGTTCTTCGAGCGTTTCGTGACGCCTCGGTCTGATATTCAGGAATCAGATGTCAGGAAACGGGAGACAGATTATTTTCCGGCGCTTTGCGCCGCATATTTCTCTGTCTCCTGTTCCCTGTCTCCTGATCCCTGCCTCATTCCTCCATCACCTTCCTCGTGAGCGCTTGCCCCTGCTCGGAGACGAACCATTTGAGCATCTTCGGGACGTTCGGGTTCTTCGTGTCCTCGCGGGTGATCGCGTAGTACGGCGCGGCGAGCGGGTAGCTTCCGTTGCGGATATTCTCCACCGACGGCGCGACGCCGTCGATTTTCAGTAGCTTGATCTGGTCGTTCCTGACCATCACGTTCGTGAAGTAGCGGAACGAGAATCCGATCGCGTTTTCGTGGTTCTTGTAGTCCGCGACCTCGCGGATGATCCCATGCATCGAGCTCCTTAGTTTTTCGATGACCGGCGCTTCGATCAAAGGAGTTTCACCCATGATCCTGAGGAGCGCGCTCTGGCTACCCGAATTTTCGTTTCTCTGAAAAGCCTTGATCGCTCCGCGACCACCCAAATCGTCCCAGCGCGTGATCTTCCCCGAATAAATCGCCCGGATCTGCTCCAGACTCAGATCATCGACGGGGTTCTTCGCGTTGACGAAGAAGACGAAGGCTTCCTTTCCGAGCGGCGTGTATTTGAGTTTGACGCCCTTTTCCTCGGCCATCTTCCTTTGCTCGGCGGACAAATCGGCCATGAAGAAGATATCGACGCGACCGTCCAAAAGCCCCTTGAAGCCGGTGATCGTGTTCGTGAAATGGACTTGATGAAACTTTTTCTCTTCTTTTTTGCGATCCCGTCCCCGGTCGTTTTCGTAATACCTGCCGTCATAAAAACCGAAGAGGGTTTCTGTCCTGTCACTGTAACGCATTGCTATGGAATAATCGCGCTCGGGATAGAGCGCCGTTGCGTACGCCGAGTAAAGCGGATAGAGCGCCAACGCACCGTCGAGGACGGGAATGTCGTTCTTTATTTTGAGCGTCGCTTCTTGAGGCAGGCGCGGCACGCTCTCCGAGAAAGGCTGGTACTTTACAAAGTCGATGTCGTTCGCAACGACGGGAATCTGGGCGTCCTTGTACACGAGGTATTCGTGGGTACCGTAAATCGACAGAAGTACGACGACGAAACCAGCGCAAGCGACGAGCACCGGTTTTTTCCGCTTTCTGCGCGTCAGTGCAAAATAAGCGACGACGCTTCCTGCGGCCGCGACCGTGCCCAGCATTTCATCGAGAGTGAAGTTGAAGCCGAAACCATGAATCAATAGAAGGCTGTAAACACCGACGACGAGTATGAGGAAAAGTTCGAAGACGACCCGGATCGTCTGGAAGATGAATATGAGTAATTTTCTGAGCATATCGAGCGCTGGGCAGGTATCAGATGTCAGGAATCAGGGATCAGATCGGTTAGCGGCGGCTTCGCCGCCGGAGAAAGATCGTTGAAACACCGATTGGTTTTCATCTGATTCCTGATTCCTGATCCCTGATTCCTGAAGGCCGAAGGCCGTCCGGCGGGCGGCACGCGCGACGCCGAAGAGTGTTTCGAGCGCCGCGCCGTCGCCGCGCTCGATCGCGGAGCGCAGGTCGGAGAGGCGCGCGGTGTAGCGGTCGAGTTCGTCGGCGATCGCATCGCGGTTCGAGAGGCAGACGTCGCGCCACATCTCGGGATGGCTCGCGGCGATGCGCGTGAAATCGCGGAAACCGCTCGCCGCGAAGCCGAAGTATTCGTCGCTGTTCTCCCTTTCGGCGAGTTCGGAGACGAGCGCGAACGCGAGGAGGTGCGGCAGATGGCTGACGGCGGCAAAAACGCGGTCGTGCCGCTCGGGCGTGAGTTCGCAGATGTCCGCACCGCACCACGCCCACGCCGAACGCACTTTCGCGACGGCGAGCGCGGGATTTTCCGGCAGCGGCGTCAGGACGAGCCGTTTGCCGTGAAAGAGGTCGGCGCGCGCGGCGGCAACGCCGCTGTTTTCCGCGCCGGCGATCGGGTGCGCCGGGACGAAGCGCGCGACGTTTTCGCCCAGGTGCTCGCGCGCCGCGGCGACGACGTCGCCCTTCGTGCTACCGCCGTCGGTGATAACGATGTCGTCGTGCAGGTAGGGCGCGATGCGCGCGAGAATCGCCGAAACTCCGCCGACGGGCGTCGCCAGGAGCACGAGGTCGGCGTCGGCGACTTCCTGCCCCGCGTTGACGCCGATCCGGTCGATGACCCCAAGCTCGACCGCGCGGGTCAGCGCGGCGAGCGTGCGCCCGAATCCGACGATTTCACCGGCCTGCCCCGCCGCTTTCAGCGCGAGCGCGAAAGACCCGCCGATCAGCCCGACGCCGAAGACGACGACGCGGCCGAATTCGGGCGAATCGATCACCCAAGCGCCTTTTCGAGCGCGTCGATGAAGCGCTTGTTTTCGTACTCGCTGCCGATCGTCACGCGCAGCCACTCGGGCATGTCGTAACCGGCGACCGGACGGACGATCACGCCCTGTTTGAGGAGTTTTTCGTTGACGGTCTTCGCGTCGCCGACTTTCAGCGCGACGAAATTTCCGTAAGACGGGATGCACGCAAGGCCGAGTTTCTTCAGCGCTCTTTCGATCTGCTCTTTCCCCGCGAGGTTGAGCGTGTGGCTTTTCTCGATGAAAGCCGCGTCGTCGAGCGCCGCGATCGCGCCCGCGAGCGCGAGGTTGTTGCAGTTGAACGGTTGGCGAACGCGGTTCATCAAGTCGGCGATTTCGGGCGAAGCCATTCCGTAACCGACGCGCAGACCCGCCATCCCGTAAATCTTCGAGAACGTGCGCGAGACGATGAGGTTCGGAAAGTTGCCGAGCCATCCGAGCGAATCGAAGCGCTCAGACGACGGGATGTAGTCGTTGTACGCCTCGTCGAGGACGACGGCAACGTCGGCGGGGACACGCGCGAGGAAGTCCCCGATCTCCTCGCGCGTCAGGAAGGTTCCGGTCGGGTTGTTCGGATTCGCGATCCAGACGACGCGCGTATCCGGGCGGATCGCGGCGAGCATCGCTTCGAGGTCGTGCCCGTAGTCCTTCGCGGGGACGACGATCGGTTCCGCGCCGGCGGTGATCGTCGCCAGCGGATAGACGGCAAAAGCGTGGCGCGAAAAGACCGCCGAGCGCCCGTGCGCGAGGAAGACGCGCGCGGCGATGTCGAGAATGTCGTTCGAGCCGTTGCCGAGGACGATGTGATCGGCGCCAAGCCCCGTGCGCGACGCGAGCGCGGCCTTGAGTTCGAAGTCGTCGGGGTAGCGTTCGAGTCCTCCCAGAGCCGCCTCGATCGCGGCGCGCGCCTTCGGACTCATGCCGAAGGGGTTTTCATTCGACGCGAGCTTGACGATGTTTTCGACGGGGATGCCCATTTCGCGCGCGAGCATCGTAATCGGCTTTCCCGGCTGATACGGCGAGATCGCGCGGACGTTGGAGAGGGACTGGTCGTAGATTGCCATGAGAATATCCTCGAAAAAATGAACTACAAAGCGGCGACCGGATAGGAGCCGAGAATCTTGAGATACGCCGCGCGGCGCTCGAGTTCGGCGAGCGCACCCCGGACGTGCGCGTCGTCGCGGTGGCCTTCGACGTCGACGAAGAAGACGTATTCCCAAAGCGTATGACGCGCCGGACGCGACTCGAGCCGCGTCATCGACGCGCCGGACTCCGAGATCGGCGCGAGCAGGTAAGCGAGCGAGCCGGTGCGGTTGGGCGCCGACATGATCAGCGAGGTCTTGTCGCGCCCCGACGGGCCGACGTTTTGCTCCCTGCCGACGACGACGAAGCGCGTCGTGTTGTTCGGCTCGTCCTCGATGCAGTCCGCCAGCTTCGACAGATTATAGCGCTCGGCGGCGGCGTCGCCGGCGATCGCCGCGGAACCCGCCTCCGCGGCGGCGGCCTGCGCGGCCTGCGCGTTGCTCCCCATCGGGATTTTCTGCGCGTCGGGGAGCGTGCGCGAGAGCCACGCGTGGCACTGTGCGAGCGACTGCGCGTGCGAATAGACCTTCTTGATTCCAGAGAGCGACGCCTCGTTCGAGAGGAGGTGCTGATGAATCCGCAGGACGACCTCGCCGCAAATCTTGAGCGTCGTCGACATCAAAAGGTCCATCGTCCGACCGATCGCGCCCTCGGTCGAATTTTCGATCGGGACGACGCCGTAGTCGGCGTGTTCGGCCTCGACTTCCTGGAAAATCGCGTCGGTCGAAAGCTGCGGCAAAAGACGCGCCGCGCGCCCGAAATGCTGCGTCGCCGCGCGCTCCGAGAACGTACCGAGCGGGCCGAGGAAAGCGATGTTCGGCACGCTTTCGAGCGAACGGCACGCCGACATGATCTCGCGGAAAAATCCGACGACGTGCTCGTTCGAAAGCGGCCCCGGGTTGTCCTCGCGGATGCGGCGCAAGACCTGCGCTTCGCGCTCGGGGCGATAAACGACGCCGCCCTCCCCAAACGCCGTCTTCATCCGGCCGATCTCCTGCGCGCAGCGCGCGCGGCGGCTCAGGAGGTCGAGAATCCGCCGGTCGATCTCGTCGATTTCGGTCCGCGCGTCGGCGAGTTTTTCCTGGAAGTCCCGATCTTCCCCGCATTCCTTGCTCATGAGATTTTCTCCCGCCGCGCGCCGCGCTCATCAATGAATGCGCGCGCCTCGAATACGCCCGTTTTCATCACGATACCGAAATCCATGCCGCTAGCCGACGCTTCCACCGCCCTCGGCGTTCCCCGCGCTCCCATCGCCTCCGGCGCCGAGGTCGTCGTCTTCGGTCTCGGCGACCTTCTCAAGCCCCGCGAGTTTTTCGCCTTCGGAGAGCGCGATCAGCGTGACGCCCTGCGTCGCGCGCCCCAACTCGCGGATTTCGCGCACGCGCGTGCGGATCAGCACCCCGCCCGTCGTGATCAGCATGATCTCGTCCTCGTCCTTGACGAGGTGCGCCGCGACGACCTTGCCGTTGCGCTCGCTCGCAGCGATCGCGATGACGCCCTGCGTTCCGCGCCTGCTGTGGCGGAAATCCGCAAGGACGGTCCGCTTGCCGTAGCCGTTTTCGGTCGCGACGAGGACCGTCTCCTGGTGGTTCTCCGCGACGAGCAAGGAAAGCACCTGCTGCCCCTCGCCGAGCCGCATCCCGACGACGCCGCGCGTCTTTCGCCCCATCGGACGCACGTCTTCCTCGTCGAACCAGACGGCCTTGCCCGCGTCGGAAACGAGGACGACGTCCTGCGAGCCGTTCGTGATGCGCGCGCCGATCAAAAAGTCACCGTCGTCGAGCGCGACGGCGATGATCCCCGCCTTGCGCGGGTTGGAAAACTCGGAAAGCAGCGTCTTCTTGACCATGCCCTGCGACGTGCACATGAAGATGTAAAGGTCTTCGGTGAATTCCCGAACCGGGAGAACGGTGTTGATCTTCTCGCCCTCTTCGAGCGGGAACAAATTGACGATCGGACGCCCGCGCCCCGTGCGCGCGCCCTGCGGTGCCTCGTAGACCTTCAGCCAGTAGAGACGGCCCCGGTTCGAAAAGCACAGGATGTAGTCGTGCGTGTTGGCGATGAAGAGCTGGTCGATGAAATCGTCGTCCTTCATCGAAGTCGCCTGCTTGCCGCGTCCGCCCCGGCGCTGGGCGCGGTAGTCGCTGAGCGGCTGCGCCTTGATGTAGCCCGTATGCGAAAGCGTTACGACCATATCCTGCGGCGTGATGAAATCCTCGATGCCGAGGTCCTGCGCGTCGACGACGATCTCGGAACGGCGCGCGTCGCCGTAACGCGCGCGGATGTCGGACAGCTCGTCGGCGATGATCGCGCTGATGCGCTCGGGACGCGCCAGAATGTCCGCAAGATCGGCGATCCGATCCAGAAGTTCCGAAAAATCGGCGATGATCTTGTCGCGCTCCATCCCCGTCAGACGTTGCAGACGGAGGTCGAGAATCGCCTGCGCCTGCGTCTCGGACAACAGATAACCGTTCTTTGAAAGGCCGTATTCGATCTCCAGACCTTCGGGGCGCGTCATGTCGAGCGACGCGCGCCGCAGCATTTCGCCGACCGTCGCGGATTGCCAGAGCCGCCCCATCAGGGCGCGCCGCGCGTCGGCGGGCGTCGGCGAAGCCTTGATCAGCGCGATGATCTCGTCGACGTTGTCGAGCGCGACCGCGAGACCCTCCTGGATATGCGCCCGTTCGCGCGCCTTCCTCAGCTCGAAGGTGACGCGCCGCGTGACGACCTCGCGCCGGTGCGAAAGAAAGCATTCGAGGATTTGCTTCAGGTTCAGAAGCCGCGGCTGCCCGTCGACGAGCGCGACCATGTTCATCCCGAAACTGTCCTGGAGCTGCGTTTGCTTGTACAGACAGTTCAGCACGACGTCGGGCACCTCGGCGCGCTTGAGTTCGATGACGATGCGCATCCCGGACTTGTCCGACTCGTCGCGCAGGTCGGAAATCCCGTCGATCTTCTTGTCGTTGACGAGTTCGCCGATCTTTTCGAGCAAGGTTCGCTTGTTCACCTGGTACGGCAATTCGTCGACGATGATCGCCTGACGACCGTTGCTGCCCTTGATCTCTTCAAAATGCGCCCGCGCGCGCATCACGACGCGGCCCCGCCCGGTCCGATACGCCTCGCGCGCGCCCGCGACGCCGTAAATGATCCCCGAAGTCGGAAAATCGGGCGCCGGAACGAAGTCGATCAGGTCGTCGACGGACACTTCCGGGTCCCGCAGAAGCGCGAGGCACGCGTCGATGACCTCGCCCAGATTGTGCGGCGGGATGTTCGTCGCCATCCCGACGGCGATCCCGGTCGAACCGTTGATCAGAAGGTTCGGAAGCCGCGTCGGCAGGATCAGCGGCTCGTGCTCGGCGCCGTCGTAATTCGGAACGAAATCGACGGTTTCCTTGTCGATATCGGCGAGCATCTCGTGACCGATCCGCGCCATGCGGACTTCGGTATAACGCATCGCCGCCGCGCTGTCACCGTCGACCGACCCGAAATTACCCTGCCCGTCGACGAGCATGTAGCGCAAGGAAAAATCCTGCGCCATGCGGACGATCGTGTCATAAACCGCGACGTCGCCGTGCGGGTGGTACTTGCCGATCACGTCGCCGACGACGCGCGCCGATTTCTTGTAAGCCTTGTTCCAGTCGTTCCCAAGCTCGTGCATCGCGTAAAGCACACGGCGGTGCACGGGTTTCAGGCCGTCGCGCGCGTCCGGGAGCGCCCGACCGACGATCACGCTCATCGCGTAATCGAGGTAGGAACGGCGCATCTCGTCTTCGAGGCTGACGGGCAGGATTTCGTTAGCGAAAATTTCCACAGCGTATTCCAGTCATGATTCGTCGGGCGCCGCAAGTCGCGTGTCTTCGCGGCGGCGAACACTCTTCCCTCGCCGCCCCATTCCGCGCACCCCAAACAGTGGATTTTACCACATCAGGAATCAGGAG
>JAISDL010000184.1 GCA_031264825.1 Accumulibacter sp.
CCACGCGCCGGAAAATTCTCGCATATTATTCTTTCATCCTTGAAATCCACTGCACCGGGAGCGCCGGGAAGACCGGATAGGCCTTAAGCGTCCCGCGAGGCGGCGTTTTTCCGGTTTCAGCGCTTCCAAAGGTGTTAAGGATACGCCGAATGCGGCAAGAGGGCGTATTGTGTTTTTTTGGGGGTTTGGCGGGGACGGCTTTCCGAAGAGTCTGAAAAGGATCGGCGGCTTCTTCGATTCCCCCTTCCTTCACCATGAAAATGGTCGGGAAACCGAACACGGGGGGAGCGGATACTGAGAAAACGCGGGGAGGCATTCACGAAAAGTTTCGAGAGGGTGACGGGAGGACTCAATGAAAATGGTCGGGAAACCGAACGCGGGGGGAGCGGATACTGGAAAAACGCGGGAAACGCATTCACGGAGGTTTCGAAATGGTAACGAGAGGGTTCAAGGAGAACACGCGGGTGCGCCGAAAGAATCGTGCGCCGCCGTGGCGCAGTCACTATAATGCCATTTTGACGTTCGTTTTATGCGGCACATTTGTCTGATTCCTTTTCCAGTTCATTCATACTTTGATGCCGAGCCGCTTCACAGTACTTACGTGCCGCAAGGCGAAGTCGACGATGGAAAGGATGAACTGGATATGGAATGAAATCGTCTGTCGAGGGAGGGGAACCAATGGTGGAAGAAGTCTTTGAATCGAGCGGCGCGCTCCGCGAGAAGATCGATGAGAAATTGCTCACTGTTTATGCCGCCGACCCCGCGCGCGCGAACACGCTTGAGCATTACAAGGCCGTGTCCTTGCTCGCGCGCGAGCATCTGGCGCAACGCTGGGTGGCGACGCAGCAAGAGGATCGGGGGAACAAGGCGAGGCGCGTCTGTTATATGTCGATGGAGTTCCTTCTCGGACGTTCGCTCAACAACGCGCTCGACGCGCTCGGAATGCGCGACCTCGCCGAGGGCGCGTTTTCTCCCGCAGACGGCGTTTCGCTTTCCGACATTCTCGAATCCGAGCCGGACGCGGCGCTCGGCAACGGCGGCCTCGGGCGTCTGGCCGCGTGTTTCCTCGATTCGATGGCGACGCTCGAATTGCCGTCGTGGGGCTACGGGATGCACTACGAGTACGGAATGTTCTCGCAGTCGATCGTAAACGGCGAGCAGGTCGAGCGTCCCGACCTCTGGCTCGCCGACGGGTCGAGCTGGATATTCCCCCGTCCGGGGCGGAACTTCATCGTCAATTTCGGCGGCGTCGCGGAGCACTACGGTGAATGGTCCGAGTGGAACGCGACGGAGTCCGTCGTGGCGAACGCCTACGATTACGTCATTCCGGGGCACGGAACGAAGCGCGTGAGCACGCTACGGCTCTGGAAAGCGAGCGCGCCCGCGCAGATCGACCTGAACGCTTTCAATTCGGGCGACTACGCGCGCGCCGCCGAGATCAAGAACCGCTTCGAGAATATCTCGTGGGTGCTTTACCCGAACGACAGCACGCCCGCGGGACGCGAACTGCGGCTTCGTCAGGAATACTTTTTCGTCTCCGCGTCGATACAGGACATCCTCCGCAACCATCTGGAGGAGCACGACCGTCTTTCCAATCTCCACGAGTACGTCGCGATCCACCTCAACGACACGCACCCGGCGATCGCCATCGCCGAACTCATGCGCCTTCTGTGCGACGTACACGGAATGCTTTGGGTCGACGCGTGGAATCAGTGCCGTCGCATCTTTTCCTACACCAACCACACGCTGATGCCCGAAGCGCTCGAAACCTGGCCGGTCAGCCTGATGGTTCGTCTGCTGCCGCGGCATATGCGCATCATCTTCCAGATCAACCAGGACTTTCTGAACGAGGTCTCGCAGCGCTTCCCGGGCGACATCGACATCCTCCGGCGCGTCTCGCTGATCGACGACGCGGACGGCAGCGAGAACAGCAAACGGGTGCGCATGGCGCATCTGTGCATCGTCGGCAGTCACCGCGTCAACGGCGTGTCGCGCCTGCATTCCGAACTGATGGTCGAAACGATCTTCGCGGACTTCGCGCGACTCTACCCCGATCGCTTTCACAACAAGACGAACGGCGTCACGCCGCGCCGTTGGCTCGGGCAGGCGAACCGGGGCCTCGCCGCGCTCCTCGACGATAAAATCGGCAAGGACTGGCGCTACGACCTCGACCGCCTCGAAGGACTCCGGGAATGTTGCGACGATCCCGATTTTCGTCAGCGCTTTTCGGAAATCAAACGCGCGAACAAGCGGCGGCTCGCGGACTACATCCAGGATAAAACCGGAATCGAAACCTCACCCGACGCCCTCTTCGACGTGCATGTCAAGCGTATACACGAGTACAAGCGGCAACTGCTCAACGTGCTGCACGTCGTCACACGCTACAACGCGCTCCTGCACGAGCGGGCGGACGACGCGCCGCCGCGTTGTGTCGTTTTTGCCGGGAAGGCCGCGTCGTCGTACGCGACGGCGAAGCTGATCATCCGCCTGATCCACGACGTCGCGCAGGTCGTCAATAAGGACCGGCGCATCCGCGGCCGCCTCAAGGTCGTCTTCGTGCCGAACTACAGCGTTTCGATCGCCGAGCTTCTCATGCCGGCTGCCGACCTCTCGGAACAGATTTCGATGGCCGGAACCGAGGCGTCGGGCACGGGGAACATGAAGCTCTCGCTCAACGGCGCCTTGACGATAGGCACCGAGGACGGCGCGAACATCGAGATACGCGACGCGGTCGGCGCGGAGAACATTTTCATTTTCGGAAACAGCGCGGCGCAAATCCAGGAACTTCGGCGCTCGAATTACGACCCTCGCGCAATCTACGCGAATACGCCGGAACTCAACGAGGTCTTGAGCCGGATCGACGGCGGCTTTTTCTCTCCGGACGAGAGCCGACGCTATCACGCACTCTTCAATTCGCTCGTCAATTACGGCGACCACTATATGTTGCTCGCCGACTATGCCGCTTACATCGAGACGCAGAAAAACGTCGACCGGCTTTTCAAGAACCCCGACGAGTGGAACCGCAAGGCGATCCTCAACATCGCCGGGATGGGCGTCTTTTCGTCCGACCGCACGATCCGCGAGTACGCGGTCGACACGTGGAACCTGGCGTCCGCGCTCAGAAAGACCGCCGATGCTCGATGAAGCCGACATCGTCGCGCTTTCGCGCGGAGAGCACGGCGACCCCTTCGCCGTCCTCGGCGTCCACGCCGACGGCGAAGGACGGTTCCTGCTGCGCAGTTTCCAACCGGGCGCGAAAGCCGTTTTCGCCATCAACCCCAGGACGGGGAGCGTCCTCGCAGCGCTTTCACAGCGGAAAACACGCGAAGGCGATTCGGGGCTTTTCGAAGGCGCTCTTCCCGAGAGATGGGCGCCGGGAAAGCAGGGAAAGCCGCGCGCGAAAAACCATGCGCATCTTCCTCGCGGCCTCGCGGACGTCCCGCCCGCGTATCGACTGAGAATCGTCTGGCCCGGCGGCGTTCAGGAAACCGACGATCCTTACCGCTTCCCTCCGCTCCTCGGTGAAGTCGACGTCTGGCTCCTGGCCGAAGGCTCGCATTTGCGCCCTTTCGAGCAACTCGGCGCGCACGTAAGGGAAATCGACGGCGTCAAGGGAACGGCTTTTGCGGTTTGGGCACCCGACGCCCGGCGCGTCAGCGTCGTCGGCGATTTCAACGCCTGGGACGGCCTTCGTCATCCGATGCGTCTGCGCCGCGAATGTGGCGTCTGGGAAATCTTCCTGCCCGACCTCGTATCGGGCGCGCGCTACAAGTATGAAATCCGTGCGCGCGACGGGCGTCTCCTCCCTCAAAAGGCCGACCCCTACGCCTTTGCGGCTGAAGTGCGCCCCGCGACGGCGTCGCTCGTCCATGAGCTGCCGCCGAAACTCCCCCCTCCCCAGGGGCAAAGCGCGGTCGAATCGCTGTGCTCGCCCGTTTCGATCTACGAAGTACACCTCGGTTCGTGGCGCCGGACGCCTTCCGGCGAATTCCTGGGGTGGGAGGCGCTTTCGGAAACGCTGATTCCCTACGTCGCCGACCTGGGCTTTACGCATATCGAGCTTTTGCCCGTCGCCGAGTATCCCTTCGACGACTCGTGGGGCTACCAGCCGGTCGGGCTGTACGCGCCGACGTCGCGCTTCGGCGCGCCGGAGGGTTTTCGGAACTTCGTCTCCGCGTGCCACGCCGCCGGCGTCAAGGTCATCGTCGATTGGGTTCCGGGGCACTTTCCGTCCGACGCGCACGGGCTCGCGCGCTTCGACGGGTCGGCGCTCTACGAGTGCGCCGACCCCCGCGAAGGGACCCACCCGGATTGGGGAACGCTGATCTACAACTTCGGGCGGCGCGAAGTCCTCAACTACCTCGTCGGCAGCGCGCTGTTCTGGATCGAGCGCTACGGCGTCGACGGGCTGCGCGTCGACGCGGTCGCGTCGATGCTCTACCGCGATTACAGCCGCAAGGAGGGCGAGTGGATTCCGAACGTCCACGGCGGACGCGAGAACATCGAGGCGATCGGTTTCCTGCGGCGCGTCAACGAAGTGATCGGCCGCGAATGCCCCTGGGCCGTCACCTTTGCCGAGGAATCGACCGCGTGGCCGTCGGTCAGTCGTCCGCCTTCGACGGGCGGGTTGGGCTTCCATTACAAATGGAATATGGGCTGGATGCACGACGTGCTCGACTACATGGCGTGCGACCCGGTCTTTCGCCGTTACCATCACAAGCGCCTGAGCTTCGGGCTGCTCTACGCGTTCTCCGAAAACTTCGTCCTCCCGCTTTCGCACGACGAAGTCGTCCACGGCAAGAGGTCGCTGATCGGGCGAATGCCGGGCGACACCTGGCAAAAATTCGCCAACCTGCGTGCGCTCTACGCTTTCATGTGGGCGCATCCGGGAAAGAAGCTCTTGTTCATGGGCGGCGAATTCGCGCAGTGGAACGAGTGGAATTTCGCGGGCGCGCTCGACTGGAGTCTGCTCGAATTCCCGCTGCACGACGGTGTCAAGCGGCTCGTGCGCGACCTGAACGGCCTTTACCGCGTAGCGGCAGCGCTTCATGAAGTCGATTTCGACCCCGCGGGTTTCGAATGGATTTCAGCCGACGACATCGACAACTCGGCGATCGTCTTCGCGCGCTTTTCGCGCGACCGTTCAAACGCGCTCGTCTGCGTCTGCAACTTCACGCCTCTCGTCCGGCACGCGTACCGGATCGGCGTCCCGGGTCCCGGAACCTACCGCGAGCGAATCAATACGGACTCGCGTTACTACGGCGGCAGCGACGTCGGCACGCCCTTCGGCGCGACGCACGCCGAACGCATCGCCTTCCACGGTCGCGAGTATTCGATCGAAATCACGCTGCCGCCGCTCGCGGTGATTCTGTTCGAATGGGAGCACTGATGCGCGCGCTCGTCGTCTCCGAAGGGACGCCCTGGCCGCTCGGCGCGACGGTCGATGAAAACGGCGTCAATTTCGCGCTGTTTTCGGCGCACGCCGAGCGCGTCGAACTGTGCGTTTTCGAGGACGGCGCGATGCGCACGGTCTTCCTCCCGTGTTGCACCGACCACGTCTGGCACGGTCATCTTCAAGGCGCGGGGGCCGGCGTCGAGTACGCCTACCGCGTCGAAGGCCCGCGCGGGCCGGGACACCGTTTCGACCCCGAACGTCTGCTCATCGACCCGTACGCGCGCGATCTGACGGGTGAATTTTCCTACGCGGACAACGGCGCGGCCTCGACCCTGAAGTGCCGCGTCGGCGGCGGAAGTTTCGACTGGGGGAACGACGCGCCGCCGGGAATTCGTCTCGAAGACTCGTTCTTGTACGAAGTCCATGTCGGCGGCGCGACGCGCCTTCGTCGGGATATTCCCGAGGCGATGCGCGGCACCTACGCCGGACTTGCGACGGACGCGATGATCCGGCATTACAAACGCCTCGGCGTCACGGCGATTGAGCTTATGCCGATCCACTACTTCATCGACGAGGAACGCCTGGAGCGGCGGGGACTCGGAAATTACTGGGGATATAATACGATCGCGTATTTTGTCGCCTCTCCGCGTTACGCAGGGAGGGAGAACGCGCAAAATCTCGGCGCGCGCGCCGCCGCCTGCGAATTCCGCTCGATGGTCAAGACGCTCCACGCCGCGGGGATCGAAGTTCTCCTCGACGTCGTATTCAACCACACGGCGGAAACCGACGCTACCGGTCCGACGATCTCGTTCCGTGGGATCGACAATCTCTCTTACTACCGACACCCCTTGGGCGCGCCGGACGATTTTGAGAATTTCAGCGGCTGCGGAAACACACTGAACCTCGCGCACCCGCGCGTCCTCCAGTTCGTCATGGACGCGCTCCGCTTCTGGGTCACCGAAATGCACGTCGACGGTTTCCGCTTCGACCTCGCCGTTTCGCTCGTCCGCGACAGCGCCTTTTTGGCGGCCGTTACGCAAGACCCCGTCCTCTCGCGCGTCAAACTGATCGCCGAACCCTGGGATCTCGGCCCCGACGGCTACCGCGTCGGCGGCTTCCCCTTGGGATGGAGCGAATGGAACGACCGCTTCCGCGACGACGTGCGAATGTTCTGGCTGACGCGCGGCGTCGGTGCGGGGATACTCGCGCAACGCCTCGCGGGGTCTGAAGAAGTCTTCCGTCCCGGTGGGCGGACGCCTTTTGCGGGCGTCAACTTCCTTGCCGTCCACGACGGCTTTACGCTGCGCGACCTCGTCAGCTTCAACGAAAGGCACAACGAACGAAACGGCGAGGACAACCGCGACGGATGCGCCAGCAATCATTCGTGGAATTGCGGCGAAGAAGGACCGAGCGCCGACCCCGACGTCCTCTCTCGCAGACGCAACCGAACGCGCGCGCTTCTGACGACGCTCTTCATGGCGCAGGGTCTTCCCTTGGTCCAAGCCGGCGACGAATCCGGGCGCACGCAGTCGGGCAACAACAACGCCTACTGCCAGGACAACGCGCTCACGTGGATCGATTGGGAGAACGCCGACGACGCGCTCGTCGAGTTTACGGCGCGGATCAACGCGCTGCGCCGCCGTTTTCCCCAAACGCGCCGACGCGCGTGGCTGACCGGCGAAGCGGGCGCCTTCGGGCGCGACGTGCTTTGGTGGCACCCCGACGGGCGCGAGATGCGCACCGACGATTGGGATTTCGGGAGGCACGGCTTCCTTGGGTGTCTGCTCGCCCCGCTCGACGGCGACGGCGAATTCCTGCTGATCGTGATGAACCGCGACGACGACGCGCTCGATGTTTTCCTGCCGCCGGGGAACTGGCGCGTGCTCTGCGATACGGTCTCGGAAACGCCTTTCAGCGACGCCGCCGCCGAGAATCCGTGCCGCCTCGACGCTTGCGCCGTCAAGCTCCTCGCCCGAAGCGCGCTCGATCGCGCGCCAGGATGAGCGTGCGACGCGCAAGCGGTGTCCTGTTGCACCCGACCTCGCTACCCGGCCCGCACGGGTCGGGCGACTTGGGCGCGTCGGCTTGCCGCTTCGTCGACTGGCTCGTCGCGGGTCGCCAATCGCTGTGGCAAGTCTTGCCGCTTTCCGGCGTCGGTCCCGGCAATTCGCCGTACATGTCGCCTTCGGTTTTCGCCGGAAACGAACTCCTCATCGCGTTGGCCCCGCTCAAGGATTCGGGTTGGTTGCGCGACGAAGACCTCCGCCATGACGCGGCGTTCGACGACGCGCGCGTCGATTTTCCCGTCGTTCGCGCGTTCCGGGAAACGCGCCTGCGCCTCGCCGCGACGCGCTTCTTTTCCTACGCTTCCTACGCTTCCGACGCTTCCGACGCGCGCGGGAGCGGAGACTTCGCCGCCTTCTGCCTTGACGCGCGCGACTGGCTCGACGATTACGCGCTCTTCAAGGCGCTCGACAAAGAGTACGGCGG
This sequence comes from Accumulibacter sp., assembly GCA_031264825.1. Taxonomy (GTDB): domain Bacteria; phylum Pseudomonadota; class Gammaproteobacteria; order Burkholderiales; family Rhodocyclaceae; genus Propionivibrio. The sequence continues at coordinate 7,886 of JAISDL010000184.1, forward strand.
AAAACTCTGGCCAGACTGGCCCGCGCCGATTCGAACGCGCGATCCCGACGCGCTCGAGTCGGCGCGCCGCGCGCTTGCGGGTGAAATCGACTTCTGGAAATTCTGCCAATGGCTCTTTTTCGCGCAATGGGCGTCGGTCAAGCGCTACGCGAACGAGCGCGGCGTCCGCCTCATCGGCGACCTTCCGATTTTCGTCGATTCGCACAGCGCCGACGTATGGGCGCACCCCGCGCTCTTCGACTTGGACGCGAACGGCTCCCCGCGCGTCGTCTCCGGCGTTCCGCCCGATTATTTCAGCGCGACGGGGCAGCGCTGGGGAACGCCGCTCTACGCTTGGCCGGCGCACAGGGAAACCCGCTACGCGTGGTGGGTCGCCCGCCTGCTTTCGGCGCTGCGCGTCTGCGACTTCGTCCGCATCGACCACTTTCGCGGCTTCGAATCGTACTGGGAAATTCCCGCCGACGCGCCGAACGCCGTCGACGGGCGCTGGCTTCCCGGCCCCGGCGCCGATTTCTTCGACGCCTTCAAAGCCGCGCTGAAAGAGACGGAAGACGAAAAAGCGCCTTTTCGCATCATCGCCGAAGACTTGGGCGAGATCGGCGACGCGACGCGCGCACTGCGAAAATCGATCGGACTTCCCGGAATGCGCATCCTGCAATTCGCCTTCGACGGGCGCGCCGACAACCCGTATCTGCCGCACAATTTCGACGAAACGCGCACGGTCGTATACACCGGGACGCACGACAATGACACGACGGTCGGCTGGTGGGAAAGCCTCGACGCGCGCGCGCGCGATCACGTCCTTCGCTATCTCGACAGCGACGGAAAGGAAATCCACTGGGACATGATACGCGCCGCGATGGCCTCGGTCGCCGAATTCGCCGTCGTCCCGATGCAGGACGTTCTCGGTCTCGGCGCGGAACACCGGATGAACCGCCCCGGCGGGGAAACGGGCTGCTGGGAATGGCGCTTCACCTGGAGGAGCGTTACGCCGCGCCACGCCGAGCGGCTCGCCGAACTCGCTGCGCTTTACGGGCGACAGGCGTCTTT
>JAISDL010000210.1 GCA_031264825.1 Accumulibacter sp.
CACTGTATTTGAAATGGCTCAACAAGTACGAACGCAGGCAAAGCGAGAACGAGCCTATCGGACTGATTCTCTGCGCAAAAACCAGCCGCAGTCAGATAGAGTTGCTGGAATTGGACAAGCAAGATGCCCACACTCCCAGAGTGCATAGGTTGGGGTGAGCGTAGCGATGCCCAACGTCTCGCTTGCGCGAAGCGCAAGCCATTTCAGGATCAGGTATCAGGAATCAGGAGACAGGAATCAGATCAGTCAGCGGCGGCGTTGCCGCCGGAGTGACGAAACCCCACCAGCATAGGTTGGGGTGAGCGCAGCGATGCCCAACATCTCGCTTGCGCGAAGCGCAAGCCATTTCAGGGTTCAGGAGACAAGAACCGCGAAACACGGATACGCGCGAAAAAGTTTTGGGAATACAGACCTTTCGCGTCTTTCGCGCTTTTCGCGGTTGAAATCGGTTTTTATCTGATTCCTGATACGCGCCTGTGGAATCGTTGGGCTTCACATTCGTTCAGCCCAACCTATACCGTTTCCGCTCCGTTCTCGGCGGTATAGGTTGGGCTGCGGCGAAGCAAAGCCCAACGATTCCGTATGCGCATATCATGGATCAGGAGACAGATGTCGGGAGACAGAGAACTCTTGCGGCCTTCGGCCGGAGAAGAATCGATGAGCCACCGATCGGTTTTCATCTGTCTCCTGTTTCCTGTCTCCTGTCTCCTGATCACAGCGGATCGAGTTCCATATTCGCCACGCCGCCGGTGCTCTTCGTCGCGGGCTTTCCGAGCTTGGCGAGCGCTTTGTTGGCGCTCCGCAGGCGTTCGAGAACCTTGCCGATCAGGACTTTCCGAAAACGCTCCTGGAGTTCGTCCGAACTCAATACGAACGCCGCGCAGTTGATTTCGAGGAACTTGCACGGTTCGAGCGTGACGACCGACGCCGTCCGCGTCATGTCGCGTGGGTGGAGGAAGGCCATTTCGCCGATGACTTCGCCGGGCCCCAGAGTGGCGATGCTCTTCCCGCCGAGCGAAACTTCGACGCTCCCTTTGAGCAACACGCCGAAAAACCTGTTCTGGTCGCCCTCGCGGATGATGCGGACTTTGGCCCCGTAATGCCTCCACACGCTCGTGCGCAGAAGTTCCCAGATCTCGATATCGTCGAATTCGGCGAAGAAGTGCATCCGGCGAAGCCTCCTGAAGTGCGAGGTATCGCGCTCGATCGTGTCGTCGGCGAGGATCTGGTAGCGAACCGCCGAGAGGTCTTTGGCGAAGTCGGCGCCGTTGCGATAGCGGCTGTAGAGGTCTTTTTCCAGCGCCTTTTTGATGATCGGGTCGAGTCCGGCGGGGAGGTTGGGGTTGAGCGCGCAGACCGACGGCGTTTCCTGGTTGACAATCTTGTAGATCAGCGCCGCGTGGTTCGCCGCGCGGAAGGGCAGACGCCCCGTCAGGAGCTGGAAGAGAACGACGCCGAGCGAATACAGGTCGGTCTTGTGGTTCAGGGGGTAGTTCTTGACCTGTTCGGGCGACATGTACGCGGGCGAGCCGACGCCCATGACGAAGGTCGAGTCGTTGCTGACGTCCTTGCGGACGTTCAGCGCGAGTCCGAAGTCGGCGATCTTCGGGCTGTCTTCCTTGTCGAGCAGGATGTTCGCCGGTTTGATGTCGCGGTGGACGATGCCTTGCCGGAAGGCGTAATCGAGCGCGAGGCAGCATTTGAAGATGATGCCGATGACGCGGTGGAGCGGCAAGAGGTTGTTGATCTTGCAGAAGGTTTCGAGCGAGACACAGTCGACGTATTCCATCACGATATACGCGCGCTCTTCTTCGATTTGCGCGTCGTAAATCTGGACGATGTTCGCGTGCTTCAGGCGCCTGCCGACGGCGTCCTCGGTCTGGAACAATTTGCGGAGGCGGCGCGACATGGCCTCGTTTTCGCCGCGAAAGCGGATGAGTTTCAGCGCGTATTCGCCGCCCGTCTCCGGGTCGGAGACGAGGTAGACCGTCGCCGTCGCGCCCTTGCCGATCTCGCGGATGATTCTGTATTTACCGATGTTTTTTTCGGAGGAATCGCTTTTCGGCGCGGGCTTTACCGCGACCGCGGGTTTTACTGCGACCGCGGATTCCTCCGCGCTCGCGTTGCCGTTCGGCTTGGCTGGAGGTGCGGGTTTTTCGGGCACAGATACCCCCGCGCTCTGCGCTTCGTCCGGGTGGGCGCTTTCGGGCGGGGGTTTTTTCAGTGGTTTTTCCCCGTCCGGCATCAGCGGTTTTGTCGTCATTCGCTCCGTCGGCTGGATCGATATTTGTCCTGAATATGGAATCCTAGCTCAAACTTGAGGTTTAGAACATACCCTTGAACCTGAAAACCGCTTTGAGCACTGATTTTTCCCATTAAAGACCAAGTGATGACAAGTTTCTCCGGTTTTTTGACCGCTCACCTTGAGGGAGAGTCCGTTACGTGCCTTGGAGCACCGCCCCGGAGCGCGCTGCCGGTGTTGCTCCTCCTTGCAGACATCTCTGCCGCGTCGTCGCGCCTTGCCGGCACACTCCAGGACAGCACTCCCAGGCACGTTCATCTGCGGTTTCCAGGTTGAAAGCATCGATCGAATTTTCGGGGAAAAAATTTCTCCGGACGGCTTGAGACTGCAAAAATCGTCCCCATTTCAGGGGAAGTTTTTTGGGAGATTTGGGAGACTATCCACTATGCACGAAGAATCGACAGCGACGGACACGACCAACCCCCTCGCGCCGGAGGCGCCGGGACAGGAAAAAAGCGCGGCGGCGGGCGGTCCCGCCTCCGAGGCACCCATCGCTACGCTGAGCCTGGAAGAGAGGCTCGAAACGACGGAGCGCGCGCTCGAAGAGACGCGCGACGCCTGGCTGAGGGCGCAGGCCGAGCTTGAAAACACCCGCCGGCGCGCGCGCGAAGACGTCGCCAAGGCGGCGAAATTCGCCGTCGAGCGTTTCGCCGGCGACCTGCTTCCGGTGAAAGACAGCCTCGAAGCGGCGCTCACCGTCGAGGCGCCGACGGTCGAAAGTTTGAAGTCCGGCGCCGAACTGACCCTGAAGCAACTCGCCGCCGCGTTCGAAAAGTCCGCCTTGAAGGAAATCGACCCCCTTGGGGACACCTTCAACCCGCATTTCCACCAGGCGATCAGCGCCATCGAGAGCGAAAGCGAGCCGAATACCGTCGTTTCCGTCCTGCAAAAGGGTTATTTGCTCGCGGAACGCGTCGTGCGTCCCGCGCTCGTCGTCGTCGCGAAGGCGAAGGCTTGAAGTCGCGCGGATCGTCCCCATTTGGGATTTAAGCTGAATTTTTGATTTTTTGACAAAAAGGATTTTGAGATGGGAAAAATTATCGGTATCGACCTCGGCACGACGAATTCCTGCGTAGCCGTCATCGAGGGCAGGACGCCCAAGGTCATTGAAAACTCCGAGGGCGCGCGCACGACGCCGTCGATCGTCGCGTACGCGGAAGACGACGAGATTCTCTGCGGCGCGCCGGCCAAGCGTCAGGCCGTGACGAACCCGAAGAACACGCTCTTCGCGGTCAAGCGCCTGATCGGTCGCCGCTTCGAGGAAAAAGAAGTACAAAAAGACATCGGCCTGATGCCTTACAAGATTCTCAAGGCGGACAACGGCGACGCCTGGGTCGAGGCGCGCGACAAGAAAATCGCGCCGCCGCAGGTCTCCGCCGAAGTTCTGCGCAAGATGAAGAAGACCGCCGAAGACTACTTGGGCGAGGAAGTCACCGAGGCCGTCATCACGGTTCCGGCTTACTTCAACGACAGCCAGCGTCAGGCGACGAAGGACGCCGGCCGCATCGCAGGGCTCGAAGTCAAGCGGATCATCAACGAGCCGACGGCCGCCGCGCTCGCTTTCGGCATGGACAAGAAACAGGGCGACAAGCGGATCGCCGTCTACGACCTGGGCGGCGGCACTTTCGACATCTCGATCATCGAAATCGCCGAAGTCGAAGGCGAACACCAGTTCGAGGTGCTTTCGACGAACGGCGATACCTTCCTCGGCGGTGAAGACTTCGATCAGCGCCTGATCGACTACATCATCGAAGAATTCAGGAAGGAATCGGGCGTCAACCTGAAATCCGACGTCCTCGCGCTGCAACGCCTGAAAGACGCGGCGGAAAAAGCGAAGGTCGAACTCTCGTCGAGCCAGCAGACCGAGATCAACCTGCCCTATATTACCGCGGACGCCTCGGGTCCCAAGCATCTGGCGCTCAAGATCACGCGCAGCAAGTTTGAGGCGCTCGTCGACGACCTCGTCGAACGCACGATCGTCCCCTGCCGCACGGCGGTCAACGACGCGGGCTGCAAGGTCGGAGAGATCGACGACGTCATTCTCGTCGGCGGGATGACGCGCATGCCCAAGGTGCAGGAAAAGGTCAAGGAATTCTTCGGCAAGGAACCGCGCCGCGACGTCAACCCCGACGAAGCCGTTGCGATCGGCGCGGCGATCCAGGGCGGCGTCCTCCAGGGCGAAGTGAAAGACGTGCTGCTGCTCGACGTAACGCCGCTCTCGCTCGGCATCGAAACGCTCGGCAGCGTCATGACGAAGCTGATCAAGAAAAACACGACGATCCCGACCAAGACCTCGCAAGTCTTCTCGACGGCCGACGACAACCAGTCCGCCGTGACGATCCACGTTCTCCAGGGCGAACGCGAGATGGCCTCGGGCAACAAGAGCCTCGGACAGTTCAACCTCTCCGACATCCCGCCGGCGCCGCGCGGCATCCCGCAGATCGAGGTCACTTTCGACATCGACGCCAACGGAATCCTGCGCGTCTCGGCCAAGGACAAGGCGACGGGCAAAGAGAACAAAATCCAGATACAGGCGTCCTCGGGTCTCTCGGAAGCCGAAATCGAACGCATGGTCCAGGACGCCGAGCAGCACGCCGAAGAAGACAAGAAGGCGCGGGAACTCGCCGACGCGCGCAACCAGTGCGACGGGCTGATCCACCTCGTCAAGAAATCGCTGACCGAGTACGGAAAGGAACTTTCCGACGAAGAAAAGACGAAGATCGAGGACGCCTTGAAAGAAGCCGAGGAAGCCGCGCGCGGCAACGACCTGGGCGCGATCAAGACCAGGATCGAAACGCTCGGCGCGGTTTCGCAAAAACTCGGTGAAAAGGTCTACGCCAAGCAGCAGGCCGAAGCCTCGGCGCAGCAAGGCAGCGCCGACGCGGGCAAGAACGGCGCCTCGGGTGAAGCCGGGCAGGACGGCGACGTCGTCGACGCCGAATACACCGAAGTGAAGGACAAGAAATAAGCCTCGACGCCAAGGGCGAAACGGGGATGGCCCGCCATTCCCGTTGCCCGTTTACCGGAGGATTTATTCCATTTCCAGTTCATCCCTTCCTTCGTCGACTTCGCCTTGCCGTACTTCAGTACTGTCTGCGGCTCGGCATCAAAGTATGAATGAACTGGAAAAGGAATTACCTGCATTTTTGGAGATTGCGCGAAAGTGAAAAAAATCGTCGTCGCTGATCGCAACGCCGAACGAAAAGGAATCGCGCGCCTCCTGCCGACGCTCGCGCTCCTTGCGCTGACGGCGCTGCCCCACCCGCCCGCGCTCGCGGACCAGCCCAGGAACTTCGTCTCCGACGTCGACGGGCGTTGCACGCTCTGGGCGCCGTCGATCCTCACCCGGAACGAATACGCCGTGCGCTACTCGGGCGGATGCAGGAACGGCCGCGCCGAAGGCCGGGGCAAGGCCGAATGGCTCTATCGCTACGCCGAAATGAAGGTGAAAGCGCGCTGGGAAGGCGAATTCCGCAACGGCGTTTTTCTCGACGGTCAGGACGTCAAGGGCTGGGTCGAACCCCTCGCCGGAGACCGCTACGTCGTCTCGGTGGGCAAGATCGACGACGCCCGGATATTCTTCGTCAGTACCAGCCCGCAGGACGCTCCGATGAATCTTTGCCGGATCGACCGCGTCGCGCTGGTTCTCGCGCCGAACGCCGACGCCGGGAACGAAGACGAGGTCCAGCGCCTCATGCGCGACGCCGCGCGACATTACCGGCAAGCCTGCCCCAAAGGTTCGCGCTCGCCGAATATCGGCGTATTCACCGAAATGATCGCGGCGCGCGCCAACGGTCTGTTGCCCAACCCCGTCGTCTTCGCGCGCTACGACGCCGAATCGGGGAAACTCGCCGACTACCGCAACGACGCAGCCGACGCGGCCCACCAAACGAGGCAAAACGCCGAATTCGCGCAAAAGTTGAGCGAAACGAAAAAGCGCTTCGACGAATTCAGCGTCCGGAACAAGGTCGATGCGTGGGTCACAACACGGCAACTCGACGAAAACCCCTTCCGGTGGGAAGGCAAGACGGTCGGCGTCGTCGTCCGTCTCGACCGCATGCTCGCCCGCGATGTGGCGCTCGTGCGTAGCGGGCTGGGAGGTTCGAGCCGGCGCGTGCAACTCACGGGGATCACCCCGGACTTCCCCGAAAGTCGCCGCGCCGTCCTCGTCGCCGCCGAAGTCGGGACACGGCAACCGACGTCCGACGGCAGCGACGCGGGAATCACCTACACGACGCTGCGCCGCGTCGACGACCGCGTTTGCGAAGACGAGTCCTGCGGCGACTGGCTCATCTGGTCGCGCGGGGAACAAAGACTCACCTGGGGCGAAGCCTATGCGCCTCGCTGACGAAGCGCCATTTCTCTAGAAAGACACCATGAGCAAACGCGATTTTTACGAAGTTCTCGGCATCAACCGTGACGCTTCCGAAGACGAAATCAAGAAAGCCTACCGCAAGCTCGCGATGAAATACCACCCCGACCGCAACGCGGGCGATGCGAAGGCCGAAGAAAAATTCAAGGAAGTCAAGGAAGCCTACGAAATCCTCTCCGACGCGCAAAAACGCACCGCGTACGACCAGTTCGGGCACGCCGGCGTCGACCCGCAAGCCGGGATGGGCGGCGGCTTCGGCGGCGGCGGCGCGTTCTCCGACGCCTTCGGCGGAATCTTCGACGAAATCTTCGGGGGCCGTCGCGGCGGGGGCGGCCGCTCGAACATCTACCGAGGCGCGGACCTGCGCTACAACATCGAAATCACGCTCGAACAGGCGGCCTTCGGCGCCGAAACGAAGATTCGCATCCCGACGACGGTCGAATGCGAATCCTGCCACGGCTCCGGCGCCAAACCCGGCACGCAGCCCCAAACGTGCCCGACGTGCCAAGGGAGCGGCCAAGTCCGCTTGCAGCAAGGCTTTTTCTCGATCCAGCAGACCTGTCCCAAATGCCACGGCAGCGGGCGCGTCATCTCCGACCCCTGCCCGTCCTGCCATGGCAGCGGGCGCGTCAAGCAGCACAAGACCCTCGCCGTCAAGATTCCCGCCGGCGTCGACGAAGGCGATCGCATACGTCTCTCGGGCGAAGGCGAACCCGGAATCAACGGCGGCCCGCCGGGAGACCTCTACGTCCAGATCAGCCTGAAAGCCCACCCGGTCTTCCAGCGCGACCGCAACGACCTGCACTGCGAAATGCCGATCAGCTTCACAACCGCCGCGCTCGGCGGCGAAATAGAAATACCGACGCTCGACACCGTCGCCAAGATCAAGATTCCGCCCGAAACGCAGTCGGGAAAAATATTCCGTCTGCGTGGAAAGGGCGTCAAAAACGTCCGGGGGCAATCGGCGGGCGACCTGCTCTGCCACGTCGTCGTCGAAACGCCGGTTCGCCTGACCGAAAGACAAAAGGAACTCCTGCGCGAACTCGAAGAATCGAGCCGCGCCGACAGCGAACGCCACAACCCGCGCGCCAAGTCCTGGATGGACCGCGTCCGCGACTTCTTCTCGGTGAATTGAGCGGCAGAGTACCGCAATTTTCTCTGGACGAAGGACGGCCAATACCCGATAATGCCGAGTGTTGTTTCTTCGGCGAAAAACACGACCCGCAAGACCGCCGGAAAGGCGGCGCGCGGAGAAAATGGCCGACGTATGCCCCGCGATGCGTAATTATTGGTGAGAG
>JAISDL010000045.1 GCA_031264825.1 Accumulibacter sp.
TGATTCACCGATCTCCGAGTTAGAGGCACCAGGGGTGGTGCTTGGCCGAGGGGGCGGGTTACAGGCATTTGCTCTTTGCGTAATTCATCGCGGCGTCATTGTCGGCGATGATTTTTTGCGCCCAAATCCCGGGTTGTTTCACACTAACCTATACCCCCCCATTCCGTCATTCATACGTATGCGGAATCGCTGGGGTTCGCTACGCTCACCGCCAACCTATACCGCCTCTTCCCGATCGGTTTTCATCTGTCTCCTGTTTCCCGTCTCCTGATTCCTGTAGTCCCGCTCGTCCTTCCTGCGTACAATCGCGGGTACGCGCGCGTTCGCGCATATTTCCCGTTTTTTGTGCCCGTTTTGCCGATGATTTCGATCTACCAACTGAAACCCGCTTTTCAGAACCTCTTGCGTCCGCTCGTGCGGACGCTCGTGGCGTGCGGCGTGAGCGCCAACGCGGTGACGCTCTTCGCGGGGGCGGTTTCGCTCCTTTTGGGCGGGGTGCTTTACTTCACGGGCGAGGAGGCGCGTCGGCTTTTTCTGCTCGTTCCGATCTGGATGTTCCTGCGCATGGCGCTGAACGCCGTCGACGGCATGCTGGCGCGTGAGTTCGGGCAAAAGACGCCCTTGGGCGCTTACCTCAATGAATTGTCGGACGTCGTCTCCGACGCCGCGCTTTATCTGCCTTTTGTATTCGTGCGACCCTTCGGTTGGCCGGCCATCGGCGCTATCATCGTCCTGTCGGCGGTCTCCGAGATGGCGGGCGCGCTCGGCCCGATGATCGGTGCGCCGCGCCGGTACGACGGCCCGATGGGGAAGAGCGACCGCGCCTTCGTCTTCGGCGCGCTCGGCTTGTGGGTGGGTCTCGGTCACGCGCTGCCGCACTGGGTCTTCTGGGGAGTCGGTATCGCTGTTCCGCTGTCGATCATGCTCAATATCATCAACCGCATCAGGAGCGGCGTCGCCGCTGTTTCGAAAGATAAAATAAAATGACACGCATCGCTGAAGACTGCCGCTTTACCACCCACGACGGCGAATCGCTCTATTACCGCCGCTGGCCCGCGACTTCGAAAAACCGGCGTGGCGCGGTCCTGCTCTTCCACCGCGGGCACGAGCACAGCGGGCGCATCGCGCATCTCGTCGATGAATTGGATCTGCCGGACTTCGATTTCTACGCGTGGGACGCGCGCGGCCACGGACGTTCACCCGGCTTGCGCGGCGACTCTCCGAGCATCGCCCACTCGGTGCGCGACATCGAGACCTTCGTCGAGCATTTGTGCGAAACGTGGAGATTGACCGAGCCTGACATCGCCGTCGTCGCGCAGAGCGTCGGCGCGGTGCTCGTGAGCACCTGGGTGCACGACTACGCGCCGCGCATCCGCTGCCAGGTCCTCGCCTCGCCCGCGTTCAAGGTCAAACTTTACCTGCCTTTCGCACGGCTCGGCCTCAAGCTGTGGCGCGCGCTGCGCGGCAATTTCTTCGTCAACAGTTACGTCAAGTCCAAATTTCTCACGCACGACCCGGCGCGGCAAGCCTCGTTCGACTTCGACCCGCTCGTGACGCGCGCCATCTCGGTCAATATCCTGCTCGGCCTGTACGAGGCCGGGGAGCGCGTCGTCGCCGACGCTGACGCGATCACCGTCCCGACGCAAGTCCTGATTTCCGGGGACGACTGGGTCGTGCATCATTGGCCGCAGCACGCTTTCTTCACCCGCCTGGGTACCGAGGTGAAGGAGAAGCACGTCTTCAAGGGTTTCTATCACGATACGCTCGGTGAAATGGAGCGCGGGGACGTCGTCGGCAAGGCGCGTGACTTCATCCTGCGCTGTTTCGACGCGCCGCTCGACCGCCCCGACCTGCGCGAAGAGCACCGGCGCGGCCACACCTTCGAAGAGGCCAAGAACCTTACGGTGGCTCTGCCGCCCTTGTCGCCGCGCGGCTTGTACTGGAGCGCGTACCGCTTCGGCGTGAAGCTGGCCGGCGGACTTTCGGACGGCGTCGCGCTCGGTCATCGTACCGGCTTCGACTCCGGCAGCACGCTCGACTACGTTTACCGTAACACCCCCGGCGGCGCGGGGCCGATCGGGCGCCTCGTCGACCGCATCTACCTGAACGCGATCGGTTGGCGCGGAATCCGGCAGCGCAAGATCCACGTCGAGGAACTCTTGCGCGACGCGCTGGCGCGACTGAAAGCCGAAGGGCGCGAGGCGAGGCTCGTCGATATCGCCGCCGGACACGGCCGTTACGTGCTCGACGTGGTCGAGCGCGAACCGCGCCCGGACGCCGTGCTGTTGCGCGATTTCAGCGAACTGAACGTGCGCGAGGGTCAGACCCGGATCGAAGAACGCGGGCTTGCCGACATTGCCCGTTTCGAGAAAGGCGACGCGTTCGACCGTGAGAGTCTGGCGGCGATCACACCGCGCCCGACGCTCGGTGTCGTCTCCGGACTCTACGAACTTTTCCCCGACAACGACCAGGTCGCCGCGTCGCTCGCCGGCTTGCACGACGCGATCGACGAGGGCGGCTATCTGGTCTATACCGGTCAGCCTTGGCACCCGCAGCTCGAAATGATCGCGCGCGCGCTGACGAGTCACCGCGAGGGGCAGCCCTGGATCATGCGGCGCCGCACGCAGGCGGAAATGGATCAGTTGGTGCGCGACGCCGGTTTCGAGAAGATCACGGAACGCATCGATGAATGGGGAATCTTCAGCGTTTCGCTCGCGCGCCGCGTTTCGTGAAGCCGCCGACAGCCCCCGCCGTGGAAACGCGCTGTTTGAGCGGTGCTTTCAAGCGCGGGGTGCTTTGGCTTCTCTTTCTCGGACCTTTCTTTTTTCTCAGCTACGGCTTTGCCAACCGGCAGTCCGCGCTGCGCGACGCCGCAACGGGCGTGGCGAGTTTTTACTATTCCTGGGAACGCGGCATTCCACTGTGGCCGTGGACGATTCTGCCGTACTGGTCGATCGATCTCCTCTACGGTTTCGCTTTTCTCTGCTGCCGAGACCGCGCGGAAACGAAGCGCCTCGGGTTGCGGCTCTTGAGCGCGCAGTTGATCTGCGTCGCGTGCTTTCTCGTCTGGCCCCTGCGTTTCGACTTCGAGCGTCCGCCGGTCGAGGGTCTTTCGGGAGCGCTCTTCACCGCGCTGGCGAGCTTCGACCTGCCTTACAACCAAGCGCCGTCGCTGCACATTACGTTGCTCGTCATCGTCTGGCGGCAGTTCGCCGGGGTCGCCTGCGCACCCGCCGTGCGCGGGCTGATCCACGCATGGGCGGTGCTGATCGCGCTCTCGGTGCTGACGACTTGGCAACATCACTTCATCGACGTGCCGACCGGTCTCGCGGCGGGACTCGTGTGCCTCTGGCTCTGGCCCGACGAAGGGCGGTTGTGCCAAGCGAACGACCGCCGTTGGACGCTCGCCTTCTCGTATTTCCTGGGGGCGGCGCTGTTTCTGGCCGTCGCGCTGTCGCTGGGCGGCGCTGCGACGCTCTGCGCCTGGCCGGCGCTCTCGCTGGCACTCGTGGCGTTCAACTACGCTTGGGCGGGCGCGGCGGGATTCCAGAAACACCGTGGGCGGCATTCGCTCGCCGCGCGCTGGCTCTTCCTGCCCTACACGTGCGCCGCGTGGGTCAATTCGCGCCTGTGGACGCGAGGCTCCCCCGAACCCGACCGAATCTGCGACGGCGTGTGGCTGGGGCGGATGCCGACGGCGCGTGAATTCGAGACCTGGGCGAAAAAGCGCGGCGGCGACGTCGCCTTGTTCGACCTCTGCGCGGAACTGCCCGCGCCCGCGCTGCCCGTGGGCGCCGCCTACGACTCTCTCCCCTGCCTCGACCTCGTTTCCGTGCCGACATCGGCACTCGCGAAAGCTGCAAGGCGTCTCGACGCGCTGCGTTCGACGCGCCGCGAAGTCTGGGTCGCCTGCGCGCTCGGCTACTCGCGCAGCGCCGCCGTCGTCGCGGCGTGGTTGCTGCAAACGGGTAGAGCCGCCGACGCTTCCCAGGCGCTCGCATTGCTGCGAAAGGCGCGCCCACACGTCGCGCTCGGCGCGAAGAGCCTCGCGCGGCTCGAAGAATTCACGGGGACACCGCAATGCGCGTCATGAGCGAGATCGCTTTGCCGCGCACCCCGTCGGCGCACGCTCTCGTCGGCGTCTCGCTGTGCGAAGCCGGGCGCGCGGTCGACGGCTGGAGCCGCGCGCTCTTTCTTGCCACGATCCTGAGTGGGTTGCCGATTGCCTCGCCGTCGCCGAACTTTTTCGCGCTCGCGGCGGGCGTCGTTTTCGCCGGATTCGCGGCTTGCCACGCGCTGCGTCTCGCGTTCGACCGCCCGGTTTTCGCCGCGTGGGCGAATTGCGACGAAGACGCTTTGCCCGAAGCGCTGCGCGGTTTCGACGCCGTTTTGCCGCGCCGGCAAGGGGCCGCGCGCGGTGACGGCGACCTCCGCCTTCTGCCCGCGCGCGTCGCGGGCGTTCGGCGACGGCTCCTGTACCAAGCCGCCTGCCTCGGCGGACAGGTGGCGTCGCTCGCCTTCGTGTGGTCGGAATACTTCTTGCGCGCCCATGCTTGAAAAAATACTCTCCGTCGCGCTCTGCGGCCTGATCAAGACCCTGACCGGCGCGCGTGCGCTCTGGCGCGATGCCGAGCCTTCGACGCGCGCGCGCGTGTATTTTGCCAACCATCGCAGCCACGGCGACTTTGTCCTCATCTGGTCCTCGCTCCCGTCGGCGCTGCGCGCGCGAACCCGACCCGTCGCGGGCGCGGATTACTGGCTGAGCGGCGGCGCGCGCCGATTTTTGATTGAGCGCGTCTTCCGCGGCGTGCTCATCAACCGCCCGGTCAAACGCCGGGACGACCCCATCGCCGCGATGCTCGCGCCGTTGGACGCCGGCGAATCGCTGATCGTATTCCCCGAAGGCACGCGCAATCAGGGGGACGGCGTCCTGCCGTTCAAGGCGGGCCTCCACCGTCTCGCCTGCGCGCGACCGGAAACCGAATTCGTCCCGGTCTGGGTCGAAAACCTCGGCCGCGCGCTCCCCAAGGGCGGCCTGATTCCGCTCCCGCTCCTGTGTTCGCTCACTTTCGGCGTGCCGCTCACGATACAGCCTGATGAAACACGCGCCGGGTTTCTGGCGCGCTGCCGCGATGCTCTGCTCGACCTGGAGCCTTCCGCGTGATGCTCGAAACCCTGAAACAAAACACGCTCGCGCTCGTATTTTCCGGCATCGCCTGCGCCTTGCTTCTCGCCAGCGCGGTGGGACTCGTTCTGCGCCTGCGCGCCTCCAAGAGAGAGGCGCACTCCACGATCGACAACCTGAACGCGCGCATCAACGCCTGGTGGGCGATGATCCTGATCCTGGGCGGCGCGTTCTGGCTCGGCCCGACGGCGGTGATCCTGCTCTTCGCGTTCATCTCTTTTCAGGTTCTGCGCGAATTCATTTCCGTCACCTATACGCGGCGCGGCGACTACCGGGCGCTGCTGTGGTGCTTCTTTTTCTTTCTTCCGCTGCAATACGCGCTGATCGCCGTCGCCTGGTACGGATTGTTCACGATCCTGATCCCGGTTTACGCCTTTCTGCTCTTGCCGATCTCGTCCTCGCTCGGCGCGGACGCCACGCGATTCCTTGAGCGCGCCGCGAAGGTGCAATGGGCGTTGATGATCTGCGTCTATTGTCTCTCGCACGTGCCCGCGCTGCTCACCCTCGACATCCCCGGCTTCGCGGGGCGCAACGAGCAACTGATCGTCTTTCTGCTCCTTACCGTGCAGTCGAGCGACGTTTTCCAGTACGTCTGGGGCAAGCTCCTCGGCAGGCACAAACTCGCGCCGGCGATTTCGCCGTCCAAAACGCTGGAGGGACTCGTCGGCGGCGTTTTGAGCGCGACCGCCGTGGGCGCGGCGATGTGGTGGATCACGCCGTTTGCCTGGTGGCAGGCGGCGCTGATCGCGCTCGTCATCAACGTGCTCGGCTTTTTCGGCGGATTCGTACTCTCCGCGATCAAGCGCGACCGCGGCCTGAAGGATTGGGGGTCGATGATCGAAGGCCACGGCGGGATGCTCGACCGGATGGATTCGGTGAGTTTTTCCGCGCCGATCTTCTTCCATATCGTGCGTTACTGGTGGGTGTAGCACCGATCGCCGAAAAATGCCCGGACGCTCTTTGGCGCACAAGCGGCTTTCCGTAAAAATTTTGGTGCGTCATGTACGCCGATTTGAGGAATAATTCCGTCTGTAACCCAGCGCTGCTTTACAGCGTCGAAGCCCTATGACCAAACACGAACTCAATAAACGTGATCACATGAGCGACAAGCCTGTTTCTCTTGTTCCGGCTCCAGAAGCTTACGCCCATTGGCTGGAGGGTCTGAAAAGCCGTATCCACAACGCTCAGCAACGGGCAACGCTAGCCGTAAACCGCGAATTGGTACTGCTCTATTGGCAAATTGGACGCGATATTCTTCAGCGGCAGATGGAACAAGGTTGGGGGGCCAAGGTCATCGAACGCTTGGCGTACGACCTCAGGACGGCTTTTCCCGACATGAAGGGTTTTTCCCCGCGCAACCTCAAGTATATGCGTGCTTTTTCCGAGGCATGGCCGGATGAATCCTTTGTGCAAGAGGTGCTTGCACAATTGCCTTGGTATCACCAATTGGCCTTGTTGGATAAGCTGTCGGACCCCGAAACACGTCGGTGGTATGTAGCCAAGGCAATCGAGTACAACTGGTCGCGCAACGTGCTGGTGATGCAGATCGAATCGCGCCTTTTGGAACGTAGCGGGCAAGCCGTGACCAATTTCGAGGTACGCCTACCCAAGGCACAATCCGATCTCGCGCGCGAGTCGCTGAAAGACCCCTATCGTTTCGGCTTTCTTGGACTGATTGAGGAAGCACAAGAACGTGAAATCGAAAACGCACTGGTCAAACACCTTACCGAGTTTCTTCTGGAATTGGGCGCGGGCTTCGCCTTTGTCGGGCGTCAGGTATTGTTGGATGTGGGAGGGGACGAATTTTTCATTGATCTTTTGTTCTACCACCTTAAGTTGCGTTGCTATGTAGTGATTGAGCTTAAAACCGGCAAGTTTAAACCAGAGCACTTGGGAAAATTGGGTTTCTACCTGACGGCGGTGGATCGTCAGATCAAGAGCGACCAGGACAACCCCAGCATCGGTCTGCTTCTATGCAAAAGCAAGAACAAAGTTGTGGCTGAATATGCGCTGGGCGACAGTTCCCAACCAATGGGTATTGCTGAATACAAACTTCTGGAATTTATGCCGGAAAATCTGCAAACGAGCCTTCCCAGCATCGAGCAGATCGAACGCGAGTTGGAGGCAACATGAATTAAATGGAAAAAACGATGGAAACGACGAAAAACCGCGAGGAGGGCACCCTCGGCAACCGCCTCCGCGCGTGCCGGAAGGCGAAAGGACTGACGCAGAAAGAGGTCGAGGCGCGCGCCGGGGTCTCGCAGGGGACGCTTTCCGAACTCGAAAACGACAAATACCCGACGTCGACCTTCGTCCCGCAACTTGCCGAGCTTTACGGCGTCGAAGCCTTGTGGCTTGCGACGGGAGAAGGCCGGAAAGTCCGTGACGATACGGTCGAGGGCGCGCCGACCTTGGGCCGGTCGCGAAAGGTTCCGGTCGTCGGAACGTCGCAGCTCGGCGACAGCGGCTTCTGGGCGGAGCTGAATACGCCGGTCGGTTTCGGCGACGGCCATATTCCTTTCCCGGTTCGGAGCGAGCGCGCGTACGCGGTGCGGTGCAAGGGCGACTCGATGAAGCCACGGATCAAGGACGGCGAATTCGTGATCGTCGACCCGGATCAGTCGCCGGTTCCGGGCGACGAAGTGCTCGTCAAATCGAGCGACGGCCGCGTGATGGTGAAGGAATTTCTGTACCGGCGCGACGGTTTCGTCCACCTGCTTTCGGTCAACGAAGAACACGGAAAGATCAGCATCGCCGAATCCGAGGTCGAAAAACTGCACTACGTCGCCGCGATCGCCAAGCGCGCGATGTGGCA
>JAISDL010000058.1 GCA_031264825.1 Accumulibacter sp.
CATTACGCATTGCTTCCCGCCGCCGGGACCGGCGCGCGCTTCGGCACCGAGACGCCGAAGCAGTATCTGGAACTCGCCGGACGCCCGATGATCCGCCACGCGATCGAAGCCCTGTGCGCGTGCGAGCGGATCGACGCCGTCTATGTCGTGCTTTCGCCCGACGACGCGCGCTGGTCGTCTTACGACTGGTCGGCGTTCGAGCCGAAACTGCGCGCCGTGTTCTGCGGCGGGGCGACGCGCGCGCAAAGCGTCCTCAACGGCTTGCGGGCGATCGAGGGCGTTCCGGGAAAAGAAGATTGGATCCTCGTCCACGATGCGGCGCGTCCGTGTCTCACGCCCTCGATGCTCGACGCCTTGATCGACGCGCTCGACGACGACCCGGTCGGCGGCCTTTTGGCCGTCCCCGTCGCGGATACGCTCAAACACGCCGATCCCGAAGGGCGTGTCGCCGCCACGCAGCCGCGCGACGGACTCTGGCAAGCGCAGACGCCGCAGATGTTTCGCTACGGCCTGCTGCGCGAAGCTCTGCGAAACTCATTGACGACCGACGAAGCCGGCGCGGTCGAAGCCGCCGGGATGCGGCCGCGCCTCGTGCGCTCGGAGACGAGCAACCTGAAGGTGACTTTTCCGGAAGATTTGCGGCTCGCCGAAGCTGTTCTCCAAGCGAGAAAGGGAAAAAAATGATACGTGTAGGCCAGGGTTGCGACATTCACGCGCTCGTTCCGGGGCGCCGGCTCGTCGTCGGCGGCGTCGAGATACCGCACGAGCGCGGTCTTCTCGGGCATTCGGACGCGGACGTCCTGCTCCACGCGATTATCGACGCGCTGCTTGGCGCGGCGGCGCTCGGCGACATCGGGACGCATTTCCCGGATAACGACGCGCATTATTCCGGCGCCGACAGCCGGACTCTCTTGCGCGATACGCGCGAACGACTCGAAAAAACGGGGTGGCGGATCGTCAACGTCGACGCGACGATCAACGCCGAGCGTCCGAAAATGGCGCCGTACATCCCGACGATGCGCGAAAGAATCGCCGCCGACCTCGGTCTCGCGGCAGACCGCGTCAACATCAAGGCAAAAACCGCGGAGCGCCTGGGCTTCGTCGGGAGGGAGGAAGGGATTTCAAGCGAAGCCGTCGCGCTGATCGTCCGCGCGCCGGCCGCTTCAAACGAAGGAGGCGCTTCATGGAGCGTGTGAAAAAAAGCGTCGCGGACGAAAAGCCCGCAGTCGCGCGTCAGGGAGACGAAAGCCCTGAAAGCCCTGAAAACGAAACGCCGCGAAAACGCCGTCTCTCGAAAGCCTTTCCGCGTCCACTCGACAAAAAAGTCCGCCAAAGCGGCTTCGTCCGCGATTCCTTTACCTTCCCCGAAGCCGAATACCTCTACCTCGACGATTTGAAAAAACGCCTGCGCGCCGAAGGCGTGAAGGTCAGAAAAAGCGACCTCCTGCGCGCGGGCCTCTCCTTGCTCTTCGCGCTCGACGACGCGGAAATGAAGGCGCTGATCTCGAAAACCTTGCGCCCGGAGGAGTCTTTTGAATGACGGGGCGAAATTCGACGAGCGTCGGTCACGGCAAGAGGATTTTGATGACGATGTCGTCAAAATTGAGCGGGTCGCATTTCACTGAATCAGCCGTGGGCCGTTTTATCGGCTTTGATTTGCAACTGAAAAATGGTATCATTTCCAATGAACAGTAAAAACCGCAAGACTTTGGAAGCTGTATTCGCCGATCCTGTCAGGTCGGGCATCAAATGGGCCGATGTCGAGGCCTTGTTTGTCGCTTGCGGCGGAGTGCTGGAAGAAGCGCAGGGGTCGCGTGTATGCGTGGAAATCAATGGAGTGCTTGCTCACTTCCACCGCCCACACCCGCAACCCGATACCGACAAGGGGGCGGTAAAATCTGTCCGTCGCTTTCTCGAAAATGCCGGAGTGGTTCCTTTTCCGGTTAATGGAATGACAACATGAGCATACTTACCTACAAGGGCTATCAGGGTAGTTTTGAATACGACCCGGAAGCTGACATTTTTCACGGCGATGTGTTGCACCTCACCGACGTCATCACCTTTCAGGGGCGTTCCATCGACGAACTCAAGACCGCGCTGGCAGAGTCCATCGAGGTGTACCTTGAATATTGCGCCAGGAAGGGAAAAGAGCCGCAAAAGCCTTTTTCCGGCACCTTCAATGTGCGTCTGAATCCTGAAATCCACCAGCGCGTGGCCATGCGCGCCGCCCACGATGGTCTGAGCCTCAATAAATGGGTGGCGCGTACTTTGGAAGAAGCGGTTTCAGAACACTACGATTGATAACTGGTTACTGAAAACAGACCACAAAGCGAGCGCCAGCGAGCGCTCTGTCTCCTGTCATCTGTCTCCTGCACTCAGACGATCGCTGCGCCGCCGGGGTTGGCGCGGATCATTTCGAGCGCGTGCTCGATCGAGTACGCCATGATGATGCCGGTATTGCTCGGGACGGTCAGTTCGGTTTCCTTGTCGTCGAGATAGACCTTGTCCCAGACGAAGCGGTAGCCGGCGACGACGGCGGCGATGCACGCGGCTTCGCTGTTTCCCGGAGGTGAAAAAACGACGGGGCCGCCCGAAAATCCGGGGTTGTTGACGCCGTCGAGCAGGAGGTAGCGCGCGTCGCGCCCCTTGAGCGAGAGCATCGAAACGCAAGCCTTCTTGACGAGGGGGAAGGGGAATCCGTCGTTGAGTTCGCCGACTTCCGATTGTAGCCCGAAAGGGAAGCCGAGGAAGTAAACGTCCTGTCCGAGGGCGATTCCCCGCGTCGTGGGGGCGATTTCGACCGATGGGGAAATCGCGTGCGGCGGCGCGAGGATGCAGATGTCGACGTCGCCGGGGCCGCGCGCGAGGATCTTGCAGTCGAGGCGTTTCCACTCGCCCTCGTGCTGGACTTCGATCGTCGCGATCCGCCCGGATTCGGGAAGGACGTGGCGCGCCGTGACGATGTATTGCTTGCCGTAGCGGTCGACGGTGAAGCACGTCGCCGTCTGCCCGTCGAACTGCATCCGGAAAGTTCGTTGGAATACCTTGTTCAGCGTGAGCATCTCGCTGCCTGTGCGCCTGACCTCAGTTGTTGAAATTAGGTCTGCGCCCTTCGATCAACTTGACGAGGCTGTGCATCGCGCGATTGACCGGCGTCGGAACGCCGAGCGCGCGCCCTCTGCGCAGCACGTACCCGTTGATATAGTCGATCTCGGTACGTTTGCCGAGCGCGACATCTTGCGCCGTCGACGAGAGTTGCGTCGGCACCGTTTGCGCGATGCGCTCGACGGCTTTCCACGTGTCGCCCTCGACGGCGACGCCGTCGGCTTTTGCGACGGCGAGGCACTCGTCGGCGATGTCGCGCATCACGTCCCACACGCCTTCCCCGGCGACGACGCGCTCGTAGGAGAGTTGCGTGATCGCGGAGAGCGGGTTGTAGACGCAGTTGAGGATCAGCTTCGCCCAGAGCGATCCGATGACGTTGTCCGAAACTTCGATCGGCACGCCGGCTGCGACAAACAGCTTGTCGAACCCGCGCTCGACAGCAGTTGGCCCAAAAACGAGTTCGCCGCGCCCGTGGTGCTTGACGTGACCCGGCCCGGCCATCTCGGTGGCGACATAGACGACGGCCGACGCGACGGGGTTCTTCAGGCGTTCTCTCAATCGATCCGCGTTGTCGACGCCGTTTTGCAGGCTCAGGACGAAGGCGTTGGGGTCGATATGCGGCGCGATCGCGTCGGCGGCGGAGAGCGTGTCGGGCGATTTGACCGTGCAGAGGACGAGTTCGGCGCCGGCGACGCTGGAAGCTTCCGTGCTTGCGCTGAGTTGGACGTATTCGCAAAAACCCGTCGTTTCCATATACAGCCCTTTTTCACGGATGGCATCGACGCGCGAAGGACGCGCGATCAGGACGACGTCGTTCCCCGCGCGCGCGAGCAAGCCTCCGTAATAGCAACCGACGGCGCCCGCGCCCATGACGGCAATTTTCATGATGTATGCCCCTAAAATAATCGATATTGGTTTATTCTGTTGTTTTGAATCGCGGGCGTGCTAGAGCGCTCTTTCGAGCGTCTTTCGCGCGTCCTCGACGCCGAAAGCGCCGTGTTCGCCGAGCGCGGTCATTTTATGCCGTTCGAGCTGGGACAGCAGCGCCGGAATCGCGTCGCCGCCGATTCCGTAGTCCGAAAGGCGCGTCTTGACGCCGAGCGACTCGAAGAAATTCCGCGTGCATTCGATCGCGCGGTCGATGATGTCGTCGGGCGCGCCAGCGCGCAGACCCCAGACGCGGTCGGCGTATTGTAGCAACTTCTCGCGCTTTTCTTCGCGGCGGACGGTGAGCATCGCCGGAAGGACGACCGCGAGCGTCTGCGCGTGGTCGAGACCGTGGATCGCCGTAATTTCGTGCCCGACCATATGCGTCGCCCAGTCGGTGGGGACGCCCGCGGCGACGAGTCCGTTCAGCGCCATCGTCGCCGCCCACATGACGTTCGCGCGCGCGTCGTAATTTTGCGGGTCCTTCAACACCTTCGGGCCTTCCTCGATCAGCGTCAGCAGAAGAGACTCGGAAAAACGGTCCTGGACTTTTGCCTGTACCGGGAAGGTCAGATACTGTTCGATGACGTGCACGAATGCGTCGACGACGCCGTTCGCGGTCTGCTTCGGCGGTAACGAGTAGGTCTTCGTCGGGTCGAGTATCGAGAAGAGCGGGTAAGTGCGCGGACTGCCGAAGGCAAGTTTGCTCGTCGCACGGCTGATGACGGCGCCGTTATTCATCTCCGACCCCGTCGCCGGGAGCGTCAGGACGGTGCCGAAAGGTAGCGCGGCGGTGATTTTCGCGTGTTTCTCCAGGATATCCCAAGGGTCTCCTGCGAAAGGGACGGCCGCCGCGATGAATTTCGTCCCGTCGATGACCGAGCCGCCGCCGACCGCGAGCAGAAAGTCGATTTTTTCGCGGCGCGCGATTTCGGCGGCTCTCTGAAGCGTTTCATACGCCGGGTTCGGCTCGATTCCGGGGAATTCGATCGACACGAATCCGCGAAGCGCGTCCCTGACTTCGGGCAGCGTCCCGTTCACCAGCGCGCTGCCGCCGCCGTAAGTGACGAGGACGCGCGCTCCCGCGGGAATTTCCCGTGCGAGGTCGGCGATGCGTCCCTTGCCGAAAAGGATGCGCGTCGGGTTGTAGAAAGTGAAGTTTTTCATACGGTTCTCCGTGGAAGAAGCCTCGATGGTGCCGGCGTCAAGCAAATTTGCTGAAGACGATGGAAGCGACCCCGGCAAGAAAATAGATGAAGGGATATTTTCGCGCGGCCACCTCGCCGTCGACGATCCGCGTCGTCCGGGCGATCCAGAACGGCATGCCGAAGTAGCCGCAAGTGACATAGACCGATGCGCCCGTGGCGAAGAAAGCCAGCCCGACGAAAAGCCAGGGTGCGTTCCGCCACAGTCCGGAATAATGGCAGAATACGCCGAGCAGACCGGGGGGCAGGAGGTAGTGGACGAGAAAGCTTTTGACACCGGTCAGGAACATGTCATTTCCGAAAGGAGGGTATATCTGGCGCAACGCGATGCAATCTGGATTTTCTCCGGGCAAGGCTACGCTCCGCGTCACGAGGCGTGCTGGCGGAGCAAACCGCGCAGCGTACTCTGGATGTCGGCGGGCAGGAGAAGGATTTTCGCGTTATCCGACTCGGCGAGCCGAGTCATGCCCGCGATATACTTTTCACCGAGGAGGTAATACGCCGGAACGTCGTTCGTTCCGAGCGCCCCCGCGACCTTTGTTATCGCTTGCGAAGACGCTTCGGCGAGCGTGATCTGCGCCTCCGCGTCGCGTTTGGCGGATTCCAGGCGCGCTTCGGCGGTCAGGATCATCGACTGTTTTTCACCCTCGGCGCGCGTGACCATCGCCTTCCTTTCGCGTTCGGCGGCCGCCTGCAATTCCATCGCGCGCTGCATCGACGACGACGGCTTGATGTCCTGGATTTCGACGGATTTGACGGTCAGCCCCCAATCCATCGCCTCGTCCGCGACGCTCGCCTTCAAGCGCATCTTGATCGTCTCGCGCTTCGACAAGGCGTGGTCGAGTTCCATTTCGCCGACGATCGAACGCAGCGTCGTCATGATCATGTTGCGTATCGCCTCGATGTAATTTTCGACGCCGTAGACCGCCTTCACCGAATCGGTGACCTTGATGAACGCGATCGCGTTGACGAGGATCAGGGCGTTATCGTGCGTGATGACTTCCTGTTCCTGGATGTCGAGGATGATGTCCTTCGTCGTGACCTTGTAGCTGACGCTGTCGATGTAGGGAATGATGAAACGCAGACCCGGCGTCAGCGTTTCGCGGTACTTTCCGAGGCGCTGGACGACCCATTCTTCGCCTTGCGGGATGATGTTGACGCCCATGGCGATCGTCGTCAGGACGAAAACGAAAATAACTACCGATGTGACGACCCCAGTCATGCGTATCTCCCTTGGAGGATTGTTCGGCGGCGCGTCAGGCTTTCGCAACCTTGATGAAATTGCCTTCGACGGCGACGATCCGCACGCGCGTGCCGGTCTCGATGTCCTCGTCGGCGTAGCATTCCCAGACCTCGGCGCCGAGGACGGGCTTCTGGAAACGCACGTGACCGCGCGTATCGACGGTCAGATTCTGCGTCAGGAGGCCGACTTCGCCGGTGACGTGCGCCGTCGACGAGCCGACGTTAGAAACGGTGCGGTTCTTGAAATAGCGGAACCAGAAAACCGTGAAGCCCAGAGAAAACGCGGCCCACAGCAACAACTGGACGGTGAGCGACAAACCCGGCGCGACCAAGAGGACGAGGCCGAGCAGGACCGCGCCGACGCCGAACCAGAGGATGAAGAAAGAGGGCAGGAAGAGTTCGAACAGGGTCAGGCACAGGCCCAGAACCATCCAGTGCCACCATTGCGGTGGCAGTCCGAACGCTGCGTCAGACATAAAGCCTTCCCATTCTTTCTCGACCTCCCTGGATTTTGAAAACCAAAACCGCGCTAAGCGTTCGTCAAAAAGTAAAACCCACCTTTTTGCCGGGTTGGTTAGGGTTTGAAGGTGGGCAAGCCCACCTTCAAACCATGTAAAAACAACACAAAACCAGTCCCGGCTTGGGGTTCTCTTGCTTCTCTTGCTTTTCCTTCCAAAAAAGGCGGTATCTTTTGACGGCTCCTAATTTTAGCCCCCTTGCCGACGCGATGCGCGTGGGCCGGGAAATTTTTTTGCATCAGATAAAAACCGATCGGGGTTTCAACGATCTTTCTCCGGTGGCGAAGCCGCCGCTAGCCGCTTTTTCATGCCGCCCCGCGATCGTTGGGCTTCACATTCGTTCAGCCCAACCTATACCGTTTCCGCTCCGTTCTCGGCGGTATAGGTTAGTGTGAAACAACCCGGGATTTGGGCGCAAAAAATCATCGCCGACAATGACGCCGCGATGACTTACGCAAAGAGCAAATGCCTGTAACCCGCC
>JAISDL010000110.1 GCA_031264825.1 Accumulibacter sp.
CCTTGTGGCAATGAGGAGGTAATCTCGAACGCTTCTCCCACCGGAACGAAACGTTCGCCTTGCAGCGAACGGCGAATGATCTCGATCAAGGGTTCCGGCAGGTGCGATAAATTCCCCAAGGTCTCGTTCTTGACCTTGCCGTCTTCCCGAAAACTGCGCCGCAAGAGATGACTACGGTAAACCTTCCCGTTGTAGTTTCGGGTCGTCGTGACGACGTGCGCGGGTCCGGTTCGAGAGGTCATAGCGCAATAATAAACCTTCTCTCAACAGAAGTCAACTTATTTAGTGACTACATTCTGCACCCAGACCCGCCCCTCCCATGCCTTCAAGTCCTGCAATACCAAGCCTTTCAAGCTATCTGAGTCGGAAAATCGCGGGGGAACTTCGGTTTAATTGCACCCCGGCGCTATCAGAACGGAGGCGAAGAGGGGTTTGAGGAGCATTCACGGCGACTGCGGGGTTTGCCTCACCCTAACGATCCTGGAAAGGAATCAAACGTCGACCTGCGAGGGGTCGAGGTAGCGTTGCGCGTACTTCAGGTAGACTTTCTGCTTGATGAAAACGTCGAAGAGGTCGGGGTCGATGTGTCCGCTCCGGCTCAGATTGGAGAGGACGCGCAGGGCTTCGGAGACCTTCATCAGTTTTTTGTAGGGGCGGTCGCGCGCGCTCAGCGCTTCGAAAATGTCGGCGATCATCATGATTCTCGCCTGAACCGACATTTGTTCGCCGTGCAGCCCTTTCGGGTATCCCTGCCCGTCGACGCGCTCGTGGTGGCCGCCGGCGAATTCCGGGACGCGCTGCAAGTGTTTCGGCCAGGGCATCGCTTCGAGCATCTTGATCGTCGATACGATGTGGTAGTTCATGATTTCGCGCTCGGCCTGCGTCAGAGTGCCCGAGCGGATGCAGAGGTTCTCGATTTCGTTTCCCGTAAGGAATTCGATTTCCCTGCCGGCTTCGTTGATCCAGCGGTAGTTTTTCGAAATCTTTCGGACGCGCTCCTGGTCTTCGAGCGGCATCAGTTCGCCGCCGATATTGACGCGCCGCAGGAAGGCGCGGTCGCCGTCGATCTGCTCGTGCTTCTTTTTCAGCTTCTGCTCTTCGTCGCGCGGATCCGCGCCGGCGAGGACAGCGTGGAGCATCTCGATCTCCGCGTCGCGCCGCAAGACCTCGAAGCGCGTGTCGACCAACTGAATCCGGTCGAAAATCGTCTGGAGCTTGGTTGCCTTGTCGACGATATGAACGGGCGTCGTGACCTTTCCGCAGTCGTGCAGCAGGCTCGCTATCCTGAGTTCGTAGCGGTCGCGGTCGTCCATCGTGAAATCGGCGAGCGGTCCTTCGGTCTCGGCGTCCGCCGCGTCGGCGAGCATCATCGTCAGGACGGGAACCTGCTGGCAGTGCCGGCCTGTATAGGGCGATTTTTCGTCGATCGCCAAGTTGATGACGGTGATGAAGGATTCGAACAGATCCTCCATCTGCTTGACGAGGAGCCGGTTGTCGAGCGCCACGGCGGCTTGGGAGGCCAGGGATTCGACGAGGCGCTGGTCGCTCTGCGAGAAAACGCGGACGGCGCCGTTTTCCGGGTCGATCGCGTTGAGCAGTTGCAGGACGCCGATGACCTCGTTTTCGTGGTTTTTCATCGGCACCGTCAGGAAAGACTTCGAGTGATACCCCGTCGCCTTGTCGAAAGCGCGCGTGCCGGAAAAATCGAAATTCCTCTCGGTATACGCGTCCGCGACATTGACAGTTTTCGCATGGACCGCCGCGTGCGCCGCGACCTGCGAATCGTTCGGCCGGCCGTCTTCACCGTAGAGTTGGACATCCTTGAACAGCGAGGGCACTTCGCTGGTCGCCATTCCGCCGTAGGCGATATTCATCGAGTCGGTGCGGACGATGGCGAACTTCAGAGACTTCCGGTCATCGCTGATGCGATAAAGCGTCCCCCCGTCGGCGAGCGTGATCGATTTCGCCGCGAGGAGGATGTTTTCGAGCAGCCGGTTGATATTCCGCTCGCTCGAAAGCGACGCGCCGATCGCGTTCATGCGCTCGAAACGCCCGATCAGTTTCGATTCGATCGACGTGGCTTCGCGCTCGCCCGCGATGATTGCGTCTATCGCGCCGAGCATGTCAGAACTCGAAAACCATGTCGTTTTGCAAGGGGCGGAGAGTAAAGCCTCGCACGCATTCGTCGATTTCGTCCATGAGCGATTCGGCGTGCGCGGGTTTGAAGTGGAAAACGTAGATTTCGGGATCGCTCTTCAATCGCTTCAGTTGGTCGTCTAGCTTTTCCGGGTAGAGGTGCTTCGAGGCGATCGCGAGTTTCTTTTCCCGGTTCGGGAAGGTCGTTTCGATGATCAGAATGCGCAGCCGCGCGACTTCGTTGAGGATCGGCCAGAGCGCGTCGTTGGATTCCGTATCGCCCGTGAAGGCGAGGCAACCTTTGCCGGAATCGAGGAGATAGCCCACCGCCGGGACGTTGTGTATGGCGGGAAGCACCGTGATCGTCCGTCCTCCCCGCTCGCCGACCGCAAGCGTTTCGCCGACGGCGATTTCGCGGTACTGCAAGGCTTGGCTGCCGCGATGCGGAATCGTCGAGAAGTCCGGCCATACGCCCCAGTTGAAAATATGTTTTTTGAGTATATCGGTCGTTTCCTTCAACGCGTAGACCGTTAGCGGGCGGTTGCGCAGCGAGATCGTCGCATCGAGCATCAGGGGGAGCATGGCGATGTGGTCGAGGTGCGAATGCGTCAGGAAAACGTGGTCGATTTGGGCGAGTTCTTCGAGTGGAAGGTCGGCAAGCCCCGTCCCCGCGTCGATCAGGATGTCGTCGTCGACGCGCAGCGAGGTCGTGCGCATGCGCGGGCCGCCGATCCCGCCGCTGCAACCGAGGACCCGGACTTTCATGCGCCTCCCCACGGAGAAAAGCGGCCGAGGGCCTCGCGCTTCCCGAAGAAGGCGCCCCAAGACTCCGGGCTTGTGCCCAGGCGTCGAATCGCGCGCACGATGATCGCTCCTTCCATCAGGTCTTGAGGAAAAATTCCATTCTGATGCCCGCGATCTCTATGATGTCGTGGTCGACCAGACGGTGCGCCTGCACGACGATCTTGTTGCCGTTGACGATCGGCATGTTGTCGCCTTCGACGTGCGAGATGAAGTATCCGTTCGGGCGCTTGGCGATGACGGCGACCTGGACTCCGGGCTGGCCGAGCGTCGCGAGCACCTTGGTCAGTTCAAGCTCGCGGCCCGCGTGCTCCCCGTTCAGGATGCGCACCGCGCCGGGGGGAATCCCGGCTTCTTCCAGCGCCGAGAACTCCGCTTCGAGCGCGCCGTGAATGACCTGCGTCTCTTCGGGGCTCCGCTCTTCTTCGGGAGCGTGCCGGGGCGTTTCAGGCGGCTCCGCTTTTTTCTCCGATTCGGGAGCGGCGGGTCTCGGCTGCATGATGACGGTTTTTTCGTAATTGGCCGCCTCTCCCGCGGGGTCGGGCTTGCCGGCGATGTATTTGAGCTTGTACTTTCCCATTTCGATCATGTCGCCGTCGATCAGAACGTGCTTTCTGATGGGCCGCCCATTGACCAAAGTGCCGTTCGTACTGTTCAAATCTTCCAGAAACGAATCGTTCAGAATCGTCACGACGACCGCGTGCTCGCCGCTGATCGCCAGATTGTCGATTTTTATGTCGTTACTCGGCCTGCGACCGATGGTCACCCGCTCTTTGTTCAACTCGATTTCCTTGAGCACCAGCCCGTCCATGCTCAATACCAGTGTAGCGTGCGTCTTAGCCATTTGGACCCACCTCTATCCGCTCAATTCACTCCCGCCGAACCGCTTGAGCCAAGCTTTCGCGGAAGCCGGGAAATCCCGTAGAACCTTCACCAGAACAACCGAAACATTATCATATCCGCCGTTATCGTTGGCCATCCGAATGAGCCGCTCCGCCGTCCGGGAAAGATCCGAAGACGCGCCGACGAGCGCACCGAGGATATCGCAGCCATCCACCATGTCGTTCAGACCGTCGGAACACAGGAGGTAAACATCGCCCGGCTGCGTCGCGTAAGTATGCGACTCCGTATTGGGAAAGGCTTCGACGCCGAGTGCGCGCGTCACGAGACTCTTGTCGTAATAATACGCCTCTCCGGGGGTAATCAGACCGGCGTCGAGCTGTTCCTGAAGCAGCGAGTGGTCGCGCGTCAGGAGGCGGAACTCGCCCCCGCGCAGACGATAAAGCCGCGAATCGCCCAAATGGGCGACCGTCACGCGGTTGTCGTGGAACACCGCTGCGACGAGCGTCGTCCCCATTCCCGCGCACTCGGCTTCGCTCTTTGATGCGCGAAAAACGGCCGAATTGGCCATCGCGATCCGTTCGAGGAGCGTACGCTCCGCGCATCCGGCGTCGCCGTAATTTTCCGCGCCGTGAAGAAGTCCGACCGAAAAGTCGCGCTTCAGGGTCTCCGACAGGATCGAAATCGCCATTCCGCTGGCGACTTCTCCCGCGTTGTAGCCGCCCATCCCGTCGGCGAGGATCGCCACGCCGCACGACGGGTCGGCGAAGACGGCGTCTTCGTTGTGGTCGCGCAACTTCCCCGTGTCGGTCAGCGCGACGGTTTCCAGCGCGTCGGACAGCGACGCCACGCCTCTATTCCCGAGGCTCCGCGCTACGCCGGGTCGAAGGCGCACGCGTCATTTTTTTTGAGACCGGAAGACGGTTTTCGAGTCATTCGCCATAAGGCAGGCTCACACCGAGATTTTTTTCGCGCGCCAGGGCTTCGAGCCGAACGGCGACGGCGAGATCCTGGATCGCGAGGCCCTGCGACTCGAAAATCGTGATTTCGTCGGTCGAAGAACGCCCCGGCGCGCATCCGACGATAACGTCGCCCAGTTCGACGAGTTGCCGCTCGTTCAAACGCCCTTTTTCGAGCAGGGGAAGGAGGTCGCCCGCTTCTTTGAGCGCCGTATCGACGCTGTCGACGACGATGCGCGCGCAGCGCTTCAACACGTCTTCGCCGATTTCGCAGCGAATGATCGCGTTCGACCCCGCCGCGTTGATATGCGTTCCCGGTTCGAGCCATTTCGCATCGAACAGCGGCGTCGCGGCGGTCGTGATCGTCGAGACGATGTCGCTGCCGCGCACCGTTTCTTCCGCCGACGTCGCCGGAACGACTTCCACGTTCAGGCGCGCGGCCATCTTCGCGCAGAAGCC
Organism: Accumulibacter sp.; assembly: GCA_031264825.1. Classification (GTDB taxonomy): domain Bacteria; phylum Pseudomonadota; class Gammaproteobacteria; order Burkholderiales; family Rhodocyclaceae; genus Propionivibrio. The sequence continues at coordinate 5,196 of JAISDL010000110.1, forward strand.
CGGCAGTTTTTCGGGGTCGCGCGAGAATACCTTGATTTTTTTCAGCGCGCGGACGGCGGCAACCGCTTCGATATTGCCTTCCGCCTGCCAGCCCGCGCCGAAAACACCGAGGACTTCGGCGTCCGGGCGCGCCATGTGGCGCGTCGCGACGCCCGACGCCGCGCCGGTCCGGACCATTCCGAGCAGGTTCGCCTCGACGACGACGCGCAGAGCGCCGGTCGTCGCGCTGAAAACATGGACCAAGAAGCGGTTTCCGGAACGGTTGCTCGTATAGGCTTTATAACCGACCGCGTCGCGTTCCGGCAACGCGCCCTGGAGGATGTGGAGCGCCGTTTTCTGAAGGCGCGTCCTCTGGCGCGGGACATCGACGGCGTTGGCCAGCGAGAGCGCGCGGTGCGCCTCCTCGACGGCGTCGATTGCGAGCGGCATCGTCAATAATTGAGCGACTTCCGATTCATTGAGAAACAAGGGCATAAAAAACCTCACAAGGAGAAAAGTATTTCATATTCGCGGCGTATCCGAAAGACGGACGAGACCGCGTCGATCGTGGATTTTAATCCGGGAATCCACTGTTTCATGATACATTTTTGGCATACTTGGCCAATTCGTCGCAAAACCGCCGCCGCTCGTCCGCGGGAGCGCGGCTCAGACCGGGTTGTCGACGTCGATGAATTCACAATCGATCCCGAAACGCTCCGCAATATGCGCGGCGAGCGCGCGGACGCCGCCGCGCTCGGTCGCGTGATGCCCCGCCGCGATGTACGCGACGCCGGATTCACGCGCCAGATGAACGTTGTGCTCGGAAATTTCGCCCGACAGGAAAGCGTCGACGCCGAGCGCGACAGCGGCCTCGAACCAGTCCTGCGCGCCGCCGGAACACCATGCGACGCGGCTGATTGGACGTTCCGGGTCTCCGATCACCTGCGGCGGGCGCTCCAGGGCTTCCGCAACGCGGCGCGCGACTTCGTTCAGCGGCAGCGTCTCGCGCGTCCGTCCGAACCAGCCCAGATCGTACGCGCCGAAACGGCCTTCGGGTGTCCAGTCGAGTTGCTTGGCGAGTTGGGCGTTGTTTCCGAATTCGGGGTGCGCGTCGAGCGGCAGGTGGAAAGCCAGCAGATTGATGTCGTGTTCGAGCAGGGTCTTCAATCGAGTACGGCGGACGCCGGTCACGCGTCCATCCTCGCTGCGCCAAAACCAGCCGTGATGGACGAGCAGCGCGTCGGCGGATCGCTCGACCGCCGCGTCGAGCAGCGCCTGACACGCCGTTACGCCGGCGACGAGCTTGACGACCTCGGCGCGGCCTTCGACCTGCAGGCCGTTGGGGCAATAGTCCTTGAATTGCGCAAGGTCCAGCAGGGTTTCGAGGTGGCGCGTCAATTCTTCACATTTCATCCAGGCTTTACTCCTTTGATCCTTTTTCCAATCATTCCGCCGCTTCTGTCGCCTCGGTCGGCTCGGCGCCGCGGCGGACGAAACGCGCCAGCACGAGACCGAGTTCGTAAAGCAGGCAGATCGGAACGGCGAGCAGAATCTGCGAAATCACGTCGGGCGGCGTGAAGATCGCGCCGACGACGAAGGCGCCGACGATCACGTAGGGCCGCAATTCCTTGAGCGTCTTGATCTCGACCATCCCCATCCTGACGAGAACGATCACGACGACCGGCACTTCGAAAGTCACGCCGAAAGCCAGGAAAGTGGCGAGCGCGAACGAGAGGTATTTTTCGATGTCGGTCATCCAGGCGACGCCTTCGGGCGTGATTTTCGACATGAAGCCGAAAACCGTCGGAAAAACGAGAAAATATGCGAAAGCCATCCCGACGAAAAAGAGCGCAGCGCTCGCCGTCACGAGCGGCACGACGAGCCGCTTTTCGCTCTCGTAGAGTCCCGGCGCGATGAAAGCCCACGCTTGGTAAAGCACGTAGGGCAGCGCGATCAGGAAGGCGAGCATCAACGTGACCTTCATCGGGACGAGGAAAACGCCGACGACGTCGGTCGCCACCATTTGTCCGCCCTGCGGCAATTTTGCCAGCAGCGGCTGGGCGAGTAGCGCGTAAATCTCGCGGGCCCACGGGAAGAGGCAGAGGAAGACGAGTCCGATCGAAATCAGCGCGCGAATCAGGCGTTCGCGCAACTCGATGAGGTGCGAGATGAAGGGCGCTTCGGTGTCGGCGAAGTCGGTCATGGCGCGTCGTTCTTCGCGGCTTCCGCAGATGAAGCGGCTGCTGCGGTTTTTTCTGCTTCCATCGGGGTCTCTTCGGGCGCGGGCGTCGTTTCCGGGCCGTCCCAGTCCTGGAAGTCCCTCAGATTTTTCAATTCGTCCGACGGCGATTCGAAAACCGCGCCGATCGATTCGGCGCTCGCGTCGAGTGTGCGTTCGACGTGCCGAAACTCGGCGTCGAGGTCGCCTTTGAAGCGACGCATCGAGTCCTCGATTTCCGTCCGCGCTTTTTTCAGTTCGTCGAGCCGCATTTCGCGCTCGATATCGGTTTTTACGTCGTTGGCGTACCGCCGCAAGCGCCCGATGAAAAGCCCCGCGGCGCGCGCGACCTTGGGCAGGCGTTCCGGCCCGACGACGACGAGGCCGACGATCGCAAGAACCATGAGTTCGGAAATGCTGATTTCAAACATGGATTTTTGTCGCCCGACACCGAGGGACGCCCTTCACGCCCCGGAATTTCCCCGTGCGCGCCGACGGGGGGCTCCTAGCCGCGGCGCGCTCATGACGGTTTCGTTTCTTCCTCGTCGTCTTTTGCGGTGATGAGCGGCGGCGCGGATTCGCGCTCTTTTTCCTCGGCGGTCTTCATTCCTTCCCTGAAGCCTCGTACCGCCGCGCCCAGGTCCTCGCCGACGTTACGCAGTTTTTTCGTTCCGAAGACCATCGCGACGATGACCAAAACGATGACCCAATGCCAAATGCTCGAAACGCCCATGATTGCCTCCTTGTTTCAGACTTCCCGCACGGCGCGGGAATGGAAAATGAATTATTCGGAACGAAGCATCGGCCCGACGGGCGTCGGGCCGCCGAGGATGTGCGCGTGCAGGTGACGAACTTCCTGCTGCCCGACGCGCCCGGTGTTGACGATGAGCCGAAAGCCGTCGGGGCTGCCGTTTTCGACGGCGAGCCGGTTGGCCACGCAGAGAATCCGCCCGAGGACCGCGCGGTCGGTTTCGCCCGCGTCGGCGAGCGACGCGATGTGCCGTTTCGGGATCACGAGGACATGCACGGGCCGGATGGGATGGATGTCTTTGAACGCGTAGATTTCCTCGTCTTCATAAACCCGCTGCGAGGGGATTTCGCCCTGGACGATCCGGCAGAACAGGCAACCGTCCGCGTCGATTTTCGCGCCGCGCGACTCTTTTTCGGCGATGCCCGAAATACCCTCGCGGAGCGCAAGCTCGCGCGCGACGTCGTCGAGAGACATCCCGCAGGAAACGAGGAGCGTGAGCAGGTGGTAGACGAGGTCTGCGGATTCGCGCGCGATCTGCGCGCGGTCTCCGTCCTTGACGGCCATGATCAGCTCGGTACTCTCTTCGCCTATTTTTTTCAGGATCGAATCGGGCGCGCCCGCGAGCAGTTTCGCCGTATAGGACGTTTCCGGGTTCGCGTTCCGCCGCGAAGCCAGGGTTTCGGACAAGCGGTTCAGAATTTCGTTTGCGCTCATTTTGAATAAATCTCTCCAGGTTCTTTCAACACCGGGTCGACGGCGACCCATCGTCCCCCCCGCAGTTCCCTGAAAAAGCAAGTCTCGTGCCCCGTATGGCAGGCGATCCCGCCCGCCTGCGCCACGAAAAGCAGGAGAACGTCGCCGTCGCAATCGACGCGGATCGACCGCAAGGTCTGGACGTGTCCCGATTCCTCGCCCTTTCGCCAGAGCCGACGCCTCGACCGTGACCAGTATACCGCGTTGCCCGTCTTTATCGACTCTTCGAGCGACGCGCGGTTCATCCACGCGAACATCAGAACCCGACCGCTGGCTTCGTCCTGCGCGATCGCGGGGATCAGGCCGTCGGCGTTCCATTTGAGCGCGTCGATCCATGCGCTGCTTTCGTCTGTCATCGGAAACTTTCCTTTCAATGCTGTCGCCGGCCTGCCAACAGGGCACGGCGCGCCGTGTTCCCGCATGTTCGCTGAAATCACAAGCGTACTTCGATACCGCGTTTTTGCATATGGATTTTGGCCTGTTCCACCGTGTATTCGCCCAGATGAAAGATGCTCGCCGCGAGCACGGCGTCGGCGCGGCCTTCGATCACGCCTTCGGCCAGGTGTTCGAGCTTCCCGACGCCGCCGCTTGCGATCACCGGAAGGTCGACCGCGTCGGAGACCGCGCGCGTCAGTTCGAGGTCGAAGCCGTTCCGCGTCCCGTCGCGGTCCATGCTTGTCAAAAGAATCTCACCCGCGCCGAGCGCCTGCGCCTTTTGCGCCCATGCGATCGCGTCGATTCCCGTCGGTGTGCGCCCGCCGTGGGTATACACCGTCCATTGCCCCGGGGCCGCGCATTTCGCGTCGATCGCGACGACGATGCACTGATTGCCGACCTTGGCCGAGGCTTCGGCGACGAGGTCGGGGTCATTGACGGCGGCCGTGTTCATGCTGACCTTGTCGGCGCCCGCGTTGAGCAGGCGGCGCACGTCGCCGACCGACCGGACGCCGCCGCCGACCGTCAGCGGGATGAAAACCCGCGACGCGCAGGCTTCGACGACGTGGAGGATGATGTCGCGCTGATCGGACGACGCGGTGATGTCGAGAAAAACGAGTTCGTCGGCGCCCTGCTCGTCGTAACGCCGCGCGATTTCGACCGGGTCGCCCGCGTCGCGCAGATTGACGAAATTCGTCCCTTTGACGACGCGCCCCGCCGTCACGTCGAGGCAGGGGATGATGCGTTTGGCCAGACCCAAGAGATGCCTCCCGCCTACGCGGAGCGACCGCGCAAACGGTCCGCCTCGGCCTGCGCCCGCGCGAAGTCGAGCGTTCCGTCGTAGATCGCGCGTCCGGCGATGACGCCGAAAACGCCTTCGTCTTCCACTTCGCAGAGCCTTTCTATATCCGCGATGCCCGACAGGCCGCCGCTCGCGATGACGGGAACGCGCAAGGCCCGCGCGAGCCGTACCGTCGCGTCGACGTTGATTCCGGAGAGCATCCCGTCGCGGCCGATGTCGGTGTAGATGATGCTTTCGACGCCGTAGTCCTCGCATTTCTTCGCGAGGTCGACCGCGTCGTGCCCCGTCAGTTTCGACCAGCCGTCGACGGCGACCTTGCCGTCTTTGGCGTCGAGTCCGACGATGATCCGCCCGGGAAAAGCGGCGCAGGCGTCGCGCAGGAAACCGGGATTTTTTACGGCGGCCGTTCCGATGATCACGTAGGAGACGCCGTCGTCGAGACAGCGCTCGATCGTATCGAAATCGCGGATTCCGCCGCCGAGTTCGACCGGAATTTCGTCGCCGAGCGCGGCGAGAATCTCCTTGATCGCGTTTTCATTTTTCGGCTTTCCGGCAAACGCGCCGTCGAGGTCGACGACGTGCAGCCGCCGCGCCCCCGATTTCAGCCAGTGCGTAGCCTGCGTGCCCGGAGAGTCGGAGAAGACCGTCACCTCGTCCATGAGGCCCTGTTTCAGGCGGACGCAGCGCCCGTCTTTCAAATCGATCGCAGGAATGATCAGCATGGTTTCAATCCACGCCCATAAACAGGCGATATACGGGCGCGCGCCGCGCCCTTGCTCGCAGCCCGGCGGCGGCGGGAGAGAAAGGTTTTCGATGAAATCACCATGTCACGGCGACCAGCGAATGAAGTTCGATAAAAAGGCAAGCCCCGTCTGGGCGCTTTTTTCCGGATGACACTGAAGAGCAAAGATATTATCCCGCGCGACGGCGCTGGTAAAGGGGAGTCCGTAGTCGGTCACGCCGACGGCGGCCGAAGGGTCTACAGGGTCGACGTAATAACTATGGACGAAATAAAAGCGCGCGCCGTCGTCTATCCCTTGCCAGAGGGGGTGCGGGCGCGCGTGAGCGACGCGGTTCCACCCCATGTGCGGAACCTTGAGTTTGGCGCCGTCGGGGCCGCGCATCTTCTCGGCGGGGAAACGGCGAACGCGCCCGGGGAAAATACCAAGCCCGGAAACGCCGCCCTCGTCGCTGTGTTCGAAAAGCATTTGCAGGCCGATGCAGATGCCGAGAAAAGGCTTGTTTCTCGCCGCGTCGAGCACGGGCGCGCGCAGACCGCGCGCGTCGAGTTCGCGCATACAGTCGGGCATCGCGCCCTGCCCGGGGAAAACCACGCGCTCGGCGTTTGCGACGACCGAAGCGTCCGAGGAGACGACGACGTCGTATCCACCGGCGACGCGCGCCAAGGCCTGCCGGACCGACCGCAAATTGCCCATTCCGTAATCGACGACGGCGACGACGCCGGACGCCATCAAAGCGTCCCTTTGGTCGAGGGGACGCGCCCTTCCGCCCTCGGATCGACTTCGACCGCCATGCGCAGCGCGCGGCCGAAAGCCTTGAAAACCGTTTCGGCCTGATGGTGCGCGTTTTCCCCGCGCAAATTGTCGATATGCACGGTCATTCCGGCGTGATTGACGAGACCCTGGAAAAACTCGCGGATCAAGTCCGCCTCGAAGGCGCCGATCGTCCCGCGCGTAAAGTCGACGTGAAACTCGAGACCGGGACGCCCCGAGAGGTCGACGACCGCGCGCGAAAGCGCCTCGTCGAGTGGCACGTAGGCGTAGCCGTAACGGCGCAAGCCGCGTTTGTCGCCGATCGACGCGGCAAGCGCCTGTCCGAGCAGAATGCCGATGTCTTCGACGGTGTGGTGCGCGTCGACTTCGAGGTCGCCTTGCGCGTCGATTTCGAGGTCGATCAAGCCGTGACGCGCCACTTGGTCGAGCATGTGATCGAGGAAAGGAAGCCCCGTGGCAAAGCGCCCTTCGCCGCTCCCGTCGAGGGCGAGACGCACCGTGATCCGGGTCTCGCGCGTATTTCTGCTGATTTCAGCTTGCCGCATCGGATATTCCATTGCAAAGAAGGGAAAAAACGAATTCCACAACACGGCATGATACCATTTTGGGACTTTAAGCATCCGATTTCAAACAATGACCCCCTTCTGGAACCCGCTCGTCGAGCGCCTGACGCCTTACGTTCCCGGCGAGCAGCCGACGCGACCCGGACTCGTCAAGCTCAATACCAACGAGAACCCCTACCCGCCGTCGCCGCGCGTCGTCGCCGCGATCAATGAGGAACTCGGCGAGAACGCCGCGCGTCTGCGCCTCTACCCCGACCCCGACGCGAAGGCACTCAAGGCCGCCGTCGCCGCGTTTTTCGCCGAATTCAAAGTTTCCGCGCGCCAGGTTTTCGTCGGCAACGGCTCCGACGAAGTCCTCGCGCTCGCCTTCCTCGCGCTCCTGAAGCACGATTCGCCCATCCTTCTGCCGGACATCAGCTACAGTTTCTACCCGGTTTATTGCGAGCTTACCGGCGTCGCCTCCACGACGATTCCTCTCGACGCGGAATTTCGGATCGATATCGACGACTACCGGCGCGAAAACGCGGGAATCATTCTGGCGAACCCGAACGCGCCGACCGGGCGTCTCTTGCCCGTCGAAGAAATCGCGCGTCTCGCCGAGCTTCACCCGCGCTCGGTCGTCGTCGTCGACGAAGCCTACATCGATTTTGCGGGCGAGACGACGCCGACCGCCGTCGGGATCATCGGGACACATGCAAATGTCCTCGTCGTCCGAACCTTCTCCAAGTCGCACGCGCTCGCGGGTCTGCGCGTCGGCTACGCGGTCGGCGACGAAAAGCTGATTGAAGCGCTCGATCGCGTCAAGAACAGCTTCAAGTCGTACCCGCTCGACCGCTTGGCGATCGTCGCCGCCGTCGCCGCGATCGAAGACACGGCCCACCTCGAAAAAACGCGCCGCGCCGTCATGAAAAGCCGCGAAGCGTTATCCAAGCGCCTCGCCGAAATGGGATTCGATGTTCTGCCGTCGGCGTCGAACTTCGTGTTTGCGCGTCCCCCAGGCGGTGATGCGCGCGCGCTCCTCCTGGCCTTGCGCGAACGCGGGATCATCGTTCGTCACTTCGACAAGCCGCGGATCGGAGAGTATTTGCGCATCACGGTCGGGACCGACGCCGAGTGCTCGATGCTCGTCGACGCCTTGGGCCAGATTTTTTCAGA
>JAISDL010000179.1 GCA_031264825.1 Accumulibacter sp.
GTCGCGTGGGTTTCTGTCGTCTGGTTGCTTTTGCACAAGATTGACATCGCGCCTTCGATGAGATGCGCCTTATCGATGGTTTTTTGTCCCTTGGCCTTCCAGACTCATGAAGGAATACGCATCGCGCACGCCAGCGACCCGGGATTAGCCGGCGGATATTTTTTTGGCGTTTGCTACGCGATGGCTTGTGTGCTTTCGTTTGAACTCCTGGAAAAGCGGATTCGTTTACGAAGGGGAACACAACGCGACGAAACCTCGAACGAAACCCCGGACAAAAACCAAGGCGTGGCCACCAAGGTGAAAGAAATGAGGCTGTCGAGCGCGTTCTCCGTTTTCTTTTGCTTTTTTTGCCTGTTTTATCTCGCGGATTACAACTCGGTTCTTTTCAGGATGTTGGGAGGTGACAGAGCGACCCTGCGCGAGGGCGTTTGGGACGTCCTGAAATTCGACGTCGTTTATGCGCTATGTTTCGGAGCGCTCGCATCCATTTTTATCCTTGGGAAAGATTTTTTTCTGAAAAAATCGTTTTATTTCAATCTGTTGATAATATTTGCCTGCCTGTCTTTTGTCCTTTGGCACATGAGTAGAATTACCCTGTCGGTGCATTTGGTATGATATTGGCGATCAACAGGAGACAGATGTCAGGAGACGGGAGACAGATGAAAACCGATCGGTGTTTCAACGATCTTTCTCCGGCGGCGGAGCTGCCGGTAACTTTTCTGTCTCCTGTCCCCTGACTCCTGATACCTGACAAGCAGCATCCCCTAATTTCGTGTATACTCCAAAAGTTTTTCAGGCGCTTGCCTGAAAAACGCTTGTTTCGACACCGTGTCGGCGACGGCGCGGAAATTACGCACATTCGCCTGTTCAAGGGTGTCCGCTTCGGCGGGCGTAGTCTGGCGAATGGTGGTTTCAACCCTGAAAGGAAAATATCAAATGTCCGCAACCATGCGTCAAATGCTGGAAGCCGGTGTCCATTTCGGCCATCAGACCCGCTTCTGGAACCCGAAGATGGCTCCGTATATTTTCGGTTCGCGCAGCAGGATTCACATCGTCAATCTGGAACAAACGCTGGTCAAGTATAACGAGGCGATGTCCTACGTTCGCAAGTTGGCGTCGAACAAAGGCACGATCCTTTTCGTCGCGACCAAGCGTCAGGCGCGCGAGATCATCGCGGAAGAAGCGTCCCGCGCCGATGCGCCCTACGTCGACCAGCGCTGGCTCGGCGGCATGCTGACCAACTTCAAGACGATCCGCCAGTCGATCAAGCGCCTGAAAGACATGGAGGCCACGCGGGACGACGGTTCGATTGAAAAGCTCGGCAAGAAAGACGCGCTGCACATGCAACGCGAACTCGACAAGCTGGAAAAATCGATCGGCGGGATCAAGGAAATGACCACGCTGCCCGACGCGCTTTTTGTCATCGACGTGGGCTATCACAAGATCGCGATTACCGAAGCGAACAAACTCGGCATTCCGGTCGTCGCGGTCGTCGATACCAACCATTCGCCCGACGGGATCGATTACATGATTCCGGGGAACGACGATTCTTCGAGTGCGATCCGCCTGTACGCGCGGGGCGTCGCCGATGCGATCCTCGAAGGGCGCAGCCGGCTCGTCGAGGAACTTGTCGAAACGATCGCCGGCGACGATTTCATCGAAGAAATCGCCTGATTTTGCATCGCCGAGAGGGCGCGCGCGCCGCGCCCTGTCGATGCGTTGGAGCGTTGAACTATTGGAGTGCGAGGCGGACGGTTTTTCCGGCGGCCTCGAAAACGGAGAAAAAACATGGCGGCTGTTACCGCGAGTCTTGTCAAGGAATTACGTGAAAAAACCGATGCGCCGATGATGGAGTGCAAAAAGGCGCTGACCGAAGCCGACGGCGATCTCGCCAAGGCGGAGGAAATCCTGCGGGTCAAATTGGGGTCCAAGGCCAGAAAGGCGTCGTCCCGGATTACGGCGGAAGGGATCGTCGCCGTCCATATTTCGCCGGACGGCAAAACGGCGGCCCTGCTCGAAGTCAATTGTGAAACCGATTTCGTCGCCAAGAATCCTGATTTTCTTGCGCTCGCCAACCAAGCGGCGGAATTGGTCGTCGAGAAAAATCCCGCCGACGTTCAGGCGCTTTCCGCGCTCCCGCTCGGCGACGGCACCGTCGAGTCGGCGCGCGTCGACCTGGTCGGCCGGATCGGCGAGAACCTTTCCTTGCGCCGTTTCGCGCGTCTCGAAGGCAAGGGGAAGCTCGTTTCCTACATCCACGGCGGCGCGAAAATCGGCGCGCTCGTCGATGTCGTCGGCGGCGACGCTTCGCTCGGAAAGGATCTGGCGATGCACATCGCGGCGTCGAAGCCGGCTGCGCTTGGTGTCGGCGACGTCCCGACCGAACTGATCGAGAGCGAGCGGCGCGTGGCGACCGAAAAGGCCAAGGAGTCCGGCAAGCCCGAAGCGATGATCGAAAAGATCGTCGAAGGTTCCGTTGCGAAATTTCTCAGGGAAGTCGCCTTGCTCGGACAGATTTTCGTCAAGTCCGAAGACGGCAAGCAGACCGTCGAGCAGTTGCTGAAATCCAAGGGCGCTTCGGTCGCCGGCTTTTGCTACTACGTCGTCGGTGAAGGGATCGAGAAACGCGCGAACGATTTCGCGGCCGAGGTCGCCGCGCAGGCCGCCGCCGCCGTTCCCGCCGCCTGAGTCGATTCATCATGGGCGCGACCCCGTCTCCCGCGTTCCGGCGCATTCTCCTGAAGCTCTCGGGCGAGGCCCTCATGGGGTCGGATGCCTATGGGATCAACCGCCAGACGATTTCGGAGATCGTCGGCGAGGTCAAGAGCATCGTCGACCTCGGAGTCCAGACCGGGATCGTCATCGGCGGCGGAAATATTTTCCGTGGCGTTGCGCCCGCCGCGACCGGGATGGACCGGGCGCAGGCCGACTATATGGGAATGCTGGCGACCGTGATGAACGGGTTGGCGCTTCAGGACGCGATGCGTTCGCTGGGGATGAAGGCGATCGTTCAATCCGCGCTGAATATCGAGCAGGTCGTCGAGCCGTATATTCGCGGCAAGGCGATCCGCGCGCTGGAACAGGGCAAAACGGTCATTTTCGCGGGCGGCACGGGGAATCCTTTCTTTACGACGGATACCGCGGCGGCTTTGCGCGGCGCGGAGATCGGCGCCGAAATCGTCTTGAAGGCGACGAAGGTCGACGGAATCTATTCGGAAGACCCGATCAAGAACCCGGCGGCCGTCCGCTACGATCGCATCGGTTTCGACGAGGCGATCTCGCGCAACCTCGCCGTTCTGGACGCGACGGCTTTCGCGCTGTGCCGCGATCAGCGTCTGCCGATCAATGTTTTTTCGATTTTCAAGCAAGGCGCGCTCCGGCGCGTCGTCCTTGGCGAAAACGAAGGTACGCTGGTGTATTGTTGATTTCTGGAGAAATCGTCATGTCGATTGCCGAAACGAAAAAAACAACCGAATACAAGATGCAGAAGTCGATCGAGGCGCTCAAGGTCGAGCTGGCCAAGATTCGTACCGGGCGCGCGCACGTCGGTCTGCTCGACCATGTCCAGGTCGAATACTACGGTTCAATGGTTCCGATCAGCACGGTATCGAGCGTCACCTTGATCGATTCGCGCGCTCTCGGCGTGCAGGTCTGGGAAAAAGCGATGATCGGAAAGGTCGAAAAAGCGATCCGGGACTCGAATCTGGGGCTGAACCCCGCGACGCAAAGCGACGTGATCCGCGTCCCGATGCCGCCCTTGACCGAAGAGCGTCGGCGCGAGCTGACCAAGGTCGTGACGCACGAATGCGAAAACGCGCGCGTTGCGATGCGGAACCTGCGGCGCGACGCCAATTCGGCGCTGAAAGACCTGCTCAAGAAAAAGGAGTGTTCCGAGGACGAGGAGCGGCGGGCGCAGGACGAAGTCCAGAAGCTCACCGACCGTTTCGTCGCGGAAGTCGATAAGCTCACCACCCAGAAAAAAGCCGAAGTCATGGCGGTTTGAGTTACCTGATGGCGGCGATTTTCAAAAGTTCGACGAGTGAAGTTCCCGAGACGACGGATACGCCGTACCACGTCGCCATCATCATGGACGGAAACGGCCGTTGGGCGCGGAAACGTTTCCTGCCGCGCCTGGCCGGCCACCATCGCGGCGTCGAGACGGTTCGCGGCGCCGTCCGGTATTGTCTGGAACACGGTATCGGTTTTCTGACGCTCTTCGCGTTCAGTTCGGAGAACTGGCGGCGTCCGCCCGAAGAAGTTTCCTTCCTGATGCAGTTGTTTTCGCAGGCGCTCGAAAACGAAGTCTCGAAACTTGGGCGCAACGGCGTACGCCTGAAGATCGTCGGGGAGCTTTCGCGCTTCGACGCGAATCTGCGCCGGATGATCGAAGCCGCCGAACGCGAGACGGCAGGCAACGACAAACTAACCTTGACGATCGCCGCGAATTATGGAGGACGATGGGATATCCTCCAGGCCATGAACCGGATGGCGCTCGACAATCCGGGCGCGCTCGGCGCGTGGACCGAAGCGGATTTCACCCCTTGGCTTGCGATGAGTTACGCGCCCGAACCCGATTTGTTCATACGGACGGGGGGCGAGGAGCGCATCAGCAATTTCCTCCTGTGGCAGTTGGCGTATACGGAATTTCATTTCACCGATACGCTGTGGCCCGAATTCGATTCCCGCGCTTTCGACGAAGCGATCGCTTCGTATCGCCGGCGCGAGCGCCGCTTCGGACGAACGAGCGAGCAGTTGGCGGCCGGTCTCGTCCCGCCGCGCGCAGACGGCGTTCGCGTTTCCGGGCAGGCTCTTCAGGCAGTGAAGTCCGATGCTTAAAGCGCGGATACTCACCGCCGCCGTTCTCCTCTCGGTTTTCTTTTTCGCGCTCTTCGCGCTGCCGCCGGTCGGCTGGGCGGGTTTCGTCACGCTGATCGCCGCGCTCGCGGCGTGGGAGTGGGGCGGTCTGATGCGGCTCGATTCCGGCGCGAGGGTCGCGTCGGGCGTCGTCGTTTGTGCGCTCTGCGCGCTCCTCGTTTTTGCTTTTCCGTCGCCGACGGGGCTGGAAAACGAATTCCCCGCGGCGGCGCGGCATTTCGGATTCTATTTTTATCTTCCGGCCTTCGTTTTCTGGTTCGCTTGCGTTCCCGTCTGGTTGACTCGGCGCTGGCCGCTGAAACCCCCCGCTCTTGGCGCGGCGACGGGACTTTTGCTCATCCTGCCCACGTGGCTCGCGTTGATCCAATTGAAGCGCCTGGGCGCGTGGCCTCTGCTCGCCGTCATGGCGATCGTCTGGCTCGCGGATACGGGCGGCTATTTTTTCGGTCGGAGTTTCGGTCGCCACAAACTGGCGCCGTCGATCAGCCCCGGAAAAACATGGGAAGGCGTTGCCGGCGGCGTCTTCGCCGTCGTCGTCTACGGGTTTTGCGTTCGTGCGGCTTTCCCGGAACTTTTTCCGGAACTTTCCGCCGTCTCCCCCCTGTCGTTCTTTCTTGCGCTCGTTTTTCTCTCGCTCTTCAGTGTCGTCGGTGACCTGTTCGAGTCGATGTTGAAGCGTCAGGCCGACGTGAAAGACAGCAGCGGACTTCTGCCGGGGCACGGCGGGATTCTCGATCGAATCGACAGCCTGACGTCGGTGTTGCCGCTCGTGGCGTTGCTCTGCTCGACGGTCTTGCCGCGATGAGTTCTCAAAATCTCGTCGTTCTCGGGTCGACCGGGTCGATCGGACGGAGCACGCTCGACGTCGTCCGTCGGCACCCGGAGCGTTTCAATGTCATCGCGCTGTGCGCGAACCGGCAGATCGACCGCCTTTTCGACCAGTGCGTCGAATTCGACCCTCTTTACGCCGTCGTCGGGAGCGAAGCGCTCGCCGCGCGCCTCGAAGAGCGCTTGCGCGCCGCTTCGCGCGCGACGAGCGTCGCGTGGGGAGAAGATGCGCTTGTTCGCGCCGCGAGCCTGCCCGAAGCCGACGCCGTGATGGCCGCGATCGTCGGCTCGGCCGGCCTGCCGTCGGCGTTCGCGGCGGCGCGCGCCGGGAAGAAGATTCTTCTGGCGAACAAGGAAACGCTCGTGATGGGCGGCGAGGTCTTCATGCGAACGGTGCGGGAGAATCGCGCGACGCTCGTCCCGATCGACAGCGAACACAACGCGATATTCCAATCGCTTCCTCATGCGTATTCGGGCGACTACGCCCGCCACGGCGTCGAAGGACTCGTGTTGACGGGTTCGGGCGGGCCTTTCCGCACGCATTCGCGCGCGCAGATGCGCGACGCGACGCCGGAAGAAGCGTGCGCGCACCCCAAATGGTCGATGGGAAAAAAGATTTCGGTCGATTCGGCGACGCTGATGAACAAAGGCCTCGAAATGATCGAGGCGCACTGGCTGTTCGGAATGCCCGTCGACCGGATCGAAATTGCCATCCACCCGCAAAGCGTCGTCCATTCGTTGGTACGCTACGCCGACGGCTCCGTGCTCGCTGAACTCGGAAACCCCGACATGCGGACGCCGATTGCGCAAGCGCTCGCGTATCCGGAACGCATCGCCTCCGGCGTCGGCGCACTCGACCTCTTCAAGACGGCGCCGCTGTGTTTCGACCCCCCGGATTTCGAGCGTTTCCCCTGTCTTTCGCTCGCGTACCGCGCCATCCGCGCGGGAAAAAGCGCGCCGACGGTGTTGAACATCGCCAACGAGGTCGCCGTCGAAGCCTTCCTCGACAGGAAAATCGGCTTTTGTGAAATCCCGGAAGTTATCGAAGCCGTGATGGATCGCGTTCCGCCCGTTGCCCTGGACTCGATGGACGATATACTTGCCGCCGGCGACGAGGCGCGTCGAATGAGCGTCTCCGTGATCGGCGAGGGGGTCGCTTCACTACAATCGGATCTGCAATGAACAATTTCCTGTTTTATGCGTTTGCTTTTATCGTCGCGCTGAGCGTGCTGATCATCGTTCACGAATACGCGCACTTTCTGGTTGCGCGTCTGGCAGGCGTCAAGATTCTGCGTTTTTCCCTGGGGTTCGGCCGCGTGCTCTGGTCGATGCGTCTGGGGCGCGACCGGACCGAATGGGCGTTGAGCGCGATTCCGCTCGGCGGCTACGTGAAGATGCTGGGAGAATACGACGACGAAGTACCTCCCGACGAAAAGGATCGTGCGTTCTGCCGGCAGAGCGTCGCGCGGCGAATGGCGATCGCCGCCGCCGGTCCGGTGGCGAATCTTCTCCTCGCCGTCCTGCTCTTCTGGGCCGTCTTCTTCATCGGAAGCGAAGAGTTGAAGCCGATTTTCGGCGCGCCTCCCGCCGGAACGCCTGCGGCGCACGCCGGATTCGAGGAGGGCGAACTCGCGCTGAAGGTCAACGGCAAACCCGTTCAAACCTGGCAGGACTTGCGCTGGGACGTTCTTCGCCTCGTAACTGAACAGAATTCGGTCGAAATCGAAGTCATCAACACGCGCGACGAAATCAATTTCCGGCGCCTCGACCTTTCCGCCGTGCGGGTCGAGGGGCTCGACGCCGATTCCTTGCAAAAACTGGGATTCGTTTTCATCCGCCCGAAAATCCCGCCGATCATCGACAAGCTGATGCCCGACGGCGCCGCCGCGCGCGCGGGGATGCTCCCCGGCGACGAAATCCTGACGATCGACGGCGAGGAAATCACCAGTTCGTTCGTGATGATCGAGCGCATCAGCGCGTCTCCGGCGCGATCGATGGATTTTTCGCTCCTTCGCGGCGAAGCCGTGCTTTCCCTTTCGGTGACACCCGACGCCGTCGAGGAGAACGGAAAGTCGATCGGGCGGATCGGTGTTCTCATCCGGCCTTCGGAAGCGAAAAGAAAGGAAATGATGACGACGGTCCGATACGACCTTCTTCCCGCGCTTGGAAAAGCGGTTGGCGAGACGTACGACAAGTCGTTGTTTACATTGAAAATGATCGGAAAGATGCTCACGGGCGCCGTCTCCTGGCGCAATATCGGCGGCCCCTTGACGATCGCGGACTACGCTGGTCAGTCGGCGCGGCTCGGCCTCGATTACTACCTGAAATTCCTGGGGCTGATCAGCATCAGCCTCGGCGTTTTCAATTTGCTGCCGATTCCGATTCTGGACGGCGGGCATTTACTGTATTATGTTCTGGAACTCATCAAGCGCAAGCCGCTTTCCGACCGGAGCCTCGAAATAGGCCAGAGAATCGGGATCGCCTTGCTGCTGATGCTGATGGTCTGTTCGTTCTATAACGATATCAATCGATTGATTCATGGCTGATTTTTTTTTCCTCTTGAAGAAATTCCTTTTTTCGGCCTTGCTGTGCTTGCCCGCCGCCGCGATGGCGTTCGAGCCTTTTACGGTCAAGGATATTCGCGTCGAGGGTCTTCAGCGGACCGAGGCCGGAACCGTTTTCAGCTACCTGCCCGTCAAGACCGGCGATACGATGACGAACGAAAAGGCCGCGCAGGCGATCAAGGCGCTTTTCGCGACGGGTTTTTTCAAGGACGTCCGGCTTGAAATCGACGCGAACGTCCTCGTCGTCTCGATCGAAGAACGTCCCGCCATCGCGCAGATCGACTTCGTCGGCTTAAAGGAATTCGACAAGGAGCAGTTGGTCAAGGGTTTGAAGGAAACGGGTTTCGCGGTCTCGCGCTCCTTCGACCGCAGCATGCTCGAACGTGCCGAGATGGAGTTGAAGCGCCAATACCTGACGCGCGGCCGCTACGGTATCGCGGTGACGACGACGGTGACGCCGCTCGAACGGAATCGCGTCTCGGTCAATTTCAATATCGACGAGGGCGAAACGGCGAGAATCCGCCAGATCACGATCGTCGGTGCGCAGGCCTTCAAGGAGAAAGACCTCTTCGAACTCTTCCAACTGCGAACGCCGAACTGGATAAGCTGGTATACGAAAAACGACCAGTATTCCAAGCAAAAGCTCTCCGCCGACCTTGAAACGCTTCGTTCGTACTACCTCAACCGGGGTTATCTCGAATTCAACATCGAATCGACACAGGTTTCGATCAGCCCCGACAAACAGGACATCTTCATCAACGTGAACATCTCGGAAGGGAACCGCTACATCGTTTCCTCGATCAAGATCGCGGGCGACCTGATCCTGCCCGAGGAGGACTTCAGGGCGGCGATGAAAGTCAAGCCGGGCGACATCTTTTCGCGCGAAAACCTCAACAACAGCATCAAGGCAATCAGCGAAAAGCTCTCGACGAAGGGCTACGCTTTCGCCAACGTCAACGCGGCGCCCGAAGTCGATAAGGAAAAGAAGCGCGTTGCCTTCACCGTCTTCGTCGATCCGGGGAAGCGCGTTTACGTGCGGCGCATCAACATCGCGGGGAATACCCGGACGCGCGACGAAGTCATTCGTCAGGAAGTCCGCCAGATGGAAGGCGGGTGGTACGACGACGCGCGCGTGAAGCTCTCCAAGGAGCGCATCGACAAGACCTACTACTTCAGCGAAGTGTCCGTCGAGACGCCGCCGGTTCCCGGGACGACGGATCAGATCGACGTCAATTTCAACGTGACCGAGCGCTCGACGGGCAGCATCATGGGCGGCGTCGGATTTTCGCAGGCGGAAAAACTGATCCTCCAGGCGTCAATCGCGCAGTCCAATATTTTCGGCAGCGGGAAATACGTCGCCCTCCAGATGGCGACGGGGAGGATCAACCGCATCGTCTCCCTGGGCTACACCGACCCCTACTTCACGGTCGACGGCATCAGCCAAGGCTTCGACGTCTACCATTCGAAGACGAATCCCTGGTCGCTCGGTTACGCCTACAAGCGGCAATCGAGCGGCATCGGTGTGCGTTTCGGCGTTCCGATCGGCGAGCGGCAGTCGATTCACCTCGGTGCGTCCTTCGATTACACGACGGTCGAAATCGACCCGAACGACCCCAATACGCCGCTTCAGTACCGGCATTTTTCGGACAAATTCTGTAGCGGCGGGAGTACCTGCGGCAACACGTCGTTCCCGTTCTCTCTGGGCTGGGCCAACGATACGCGAGACAGCGCGATCCTGCCGACGCGCGGAGGCACGCAGCGCCTGAGCTACGAAGTCAGCCCGATCGGTTCGATCAAGTACCACAAGATCACCTATCAGCAACAGCGTTTCTTCTCGATCATCGGGTCGTGGGTTCTCATGCTGAGCGGCGACTTCGGTTACTCCAAGGGGATCGGCGGTCAGACCTTGCCGTATTACAAGAATTTCTACGCGGGCGGCCCGAATTCGGTGCGCGGCTACGAAATGGCCAGCTTGGGGCCGTATGAGATTTCGTCGATCACCGGCGACCCCGTCCGGCTTGGCGGCGTCCGGCGCATGCTCCTGAACGCCGAGCTTTCGATGCCCGTTCCAGGGTTCGGCGTCGATAAATCGGTGCGTTTCGGGCCGTTTTTCGACGCCGGGCAAGTCTATGGCGACAAGGATAACCGGACACCCGGAATGGTTTCCGAAGGGCCGATGCGTATGTCGGTGGGGTTGGCGGCGACCTGGATATCTCCTTTCGGCCCGATGAAATTCAGCCTCGCCCACCCGCTCAACGCACAGGATAATGATAGAATTCAAAGATTCCAGTTCCAGATGGGACAGGCGTTCTAGCTTAGGAGAGACGATTTGAATACAAAATTTGCTGTTTTGCTGGCTACCTTGATGGCGGCTCTGCCCGTATCCAGCGTATCGGCGGATTCCATCAAGATCGGCTACGTCAACACCCAAAGGATTTTCCGCGACGCGCCTGCGGCGGCGGCGGCGCAAAAAAAGATCGAAACCGAATTTTCAAGACGCGATCAGGAATTGCAGCGTCTGGCCAAACAGATTCAAACGCTTCAGGAGGCCCTTGAAAAAAACGGCTTGACGCTCTCCGAATCCGAGCGTCGCACCAAGGAGCGGGACGTCAACGATCTGACGAGGGACTTCCAGCGCAAGCAGCGCGAGTTTCGTGAAGACCTGAACCTTCGTCAGAACGAAGAAAACGCGGTGATCTTCGAGAAGGCGAACAAGGCCGTCAAACAGATTTTCGACGAAGAGAAATACGACTTGATTCTTCAGGACGCCGTCTTCTGGAGTCCGTCGATCGACATCACCGATCGGGTGATCAAGGCCATGTCCGACGCGAAGTAAACGGATGTCTGCGAATAAAGGGATACGTCTTGACGAAATCGCTGATCGCCTCGGTGGACGGATTGAAGGCGACGGGTCGGTCGTCGTCCATCAGGTCGCGTCGCTCGAATCCGCGCGGGGAGGGCAACTCGCTTTCCTGACGGCGCCGAAATTCCTGCCGCTCCTGAAAGCGACGCTGGCCTCCGCCGTCATCGTACCGCCGCAGTTTTCCGCTGAAACGGCGCTCCCAAGAATCGTTCACCCCAACCCCTACGCGTACTACGCCCGCGTCGTCACCGTGCTCAATCCGGTTTCGCACGGGTTTTCGGGCGTCGACCCCTCGGCGGTCGTCCAATCCGGGATTCCGCCGTCGACGCGCGTCGGTGCGCTTGCGGTCGTCGGACGGCGTGTCGAACTCGGAGAAAACGTCACGATCTACCCCGGCTGCGTCGTCGGCGACGACGTTTCGATCGGCGACGATTCGATTCTTTACCCAAGAGTCGTCGTCTATTGTAATTGCCGGATCGGCAAAAGGGCGATCCTCCAGTCCGGCGCTGTCATCGGCGGCGATGGCTTCGGTTTTGCCAAGGACGGGGATTCCTGGGTGAAGATTCCGCAGATCGGGCGCGTCGTCATCGGCGACGACGTCGAGATCGGCGTCAATACGGCGGTCGACCGCGGCGCGCTCGACGATACCGTGATTGGGGACGGCGTCAAGCTCGACAACCTGATCCAGATCGCGCACAACGTGCGGGTCGGCGACAACACCGCGATGGCGGGCTGCGCCGGGGTCGCGGGGAGCACGAAGATCGGGGAGCGTTGCACCTTCGGAGGCGCGGCGATGATTTCGGGACACATCGAGATTGGCGACGACGTCCATATCTCGGGAGGCACGTTTGTCGCGAAAAGCCTCGGCAAACCGGGCGTTTATACCAGTATCTTCCCGCTGGGGACGCACGAAGAATGGTTGCGCAACGCGGTACAGATCAGGCGGCTCGCGCGTCTGGCCGAACGCGTCGCCGAACTCGAGAAAAAAATCAAACCGACTGGAGAATGAACCTTGAACGAGATGGACATCCACGCCATTCTGGAACACCTGCCGCATCGCTACCCCTTCCTGCTCGTCGACCGCGTCGTCGACTACGAGTTGGGGAAATCGATTCACGCCTACAAGAACGTGAGCGTCAACGAACCGTTTTTCGTCGGACACTTTCCGCATCGTCCCGTGATGCCCGGAGTCCTGATCATGGAAGCGCTCGCACAGGCGGCGGGAATCCTTTCGTTCAAGACGATGAACGCGAAACCCGACGCGAATTCGATCTTTTATTTCGTCGGGATCGACAACGCGCGCTTCAAGAAGCCCGTCATGCCGGGTGACCAACTCCACCTGCACGTCGAAATACAGCGCCAGAGCCGCGGCGTATGGAAGTACCGCGCGACGGCGCGCGTCGACGGCGAAGTCGCCGCCGAGGCCGATCTGATGTGCGCGCAGCGGACGCTCGCATGATTCCGGGAACCGAGGTTTCTCGATGATTCACTCAACGGCCATCGTCGATCCCGGCGCGAGGCTTGGGAAAGGCGTCTCCGTCGGCGCGTATTCGATCGTCGGCGAACACGTCGAAATCGGCGAGAACACGTGGATCGGGCCGCACGTCGTCATCTCCGGGCGGACGAAGATCGGCGCGGACAACCGCTTTTATCAGTTCTCGTCGGTAGGCGAGGTGCCGCAGGACAAAAAATACGGCGGCGAGCCGACGCGGCTCGAAATCGGAGACCGGAACACGATCCGCGAATTCTGCACCTTGAATTTGGGGACGGTCCAAGACGCCGGGGTGACGCGCATCGGCGACGACAACTGGATCATGGCCTACGTCCACATCGCCCACGACTGCCAAGTCGGGAGCCGGACGATCTTCGCAAACAACGCGCAGCTCGCCGGACACGTCCATGTCGACGATTGGGCGATTCTGGGCGGATACACCGGCGTCCACCAGTTCTGCCGGGTCGGAGCGCATACGATGACGGCCGTCGGAACCGTCGTCTTGCAGGATATTCCGCCCTATCTCATGGCGGCCGGGAATTCGGCGTCTCCCTTCGGCATCAATACCGAAGGACTCAAGCGGCGCGGTTTCTCCGCCGAAGCACTGCGGGTACTCAAGCGCGCGTACCGGACGATCTACAAATCGGGACTGAGGCTCGAAGAAGCGCGCGAAAAGCTCGAAGAAGAAGCCAAGGACCACGCCGAATTGCGGCCCCTCGTCGATTTCCTCGCGGTTTCCGGGCGCAGCATCATCCGCTAGGCCCGAAAGCCGAGCTGGACGCGCCCGCCGGACCTCTTTCATGACCGTGAAAATCGCCATGGTCGCGGGCGAGGTCTCTGGAGACTTGTTGGCGGCGCACCTCATCCCCGCGCTCAAATCCAGGATTCCCGAAGCCGTTTTCTACGGGATCGGCGGGCCGAAAATGCGCGAGCAGGGCTTCGACGCGTGGTTCCCGATGAAAAAACTCGCCGTGATCGGCTTCGTTGAAGTCCTCAAGCACTTCCGCGAGATTTTCGGAATACGCCGCGCGCTGAAATGCCGTCTGCTCGCCGACCCCCCCGACGTTTTCATCGGAGTCGACGCGCCGGACTTCAACCTCGCGCTGGAAAAAACCCTGAAGCGCCGAGCGATTCGAACCATTCATTACGTCAGCCCGTCGGTCTGGGCGTGGAGGCGAGGGCGCGTCAAAAAAATCGGCGCCGCCGTCTCGCATCTCCTGACGCTTTTCCCGTTTGAACCCGCGATTTACGAAAAAGAAAACATCCCCGTTACCTTCGTCGGCCACCCCCTCGCCGACATGATTCCTCTCGAAGACGGCCGCGACGCCGCGCGCGAGCTTTTCGGCATTTCGCCGCACCGTCCCGTCCTTGCTTTTCTGCCCGGAAGCCGGCGATCCGAACTCGGCTTCATGGCCGACGGTTTCATCGCAACCGCGCGCGAGGTAGCAAAACAGCTTCCCGATGCCGTCTTCCTCGTTCCCTTGGCGACGCGCGAGACGCGCGAACTCTTCGAAACCGCCGTCTATCGCGCGGAGGCGCAAGACCTGCCGCTCCGGCTGCTCTTCGGTCATTCCCACGAAGCGATCGCAGCGTCGGATGTCGTGCTCGCGACGAGCGGGACCGTGACGCTCGAAGCGGCCCTGCTCAAAAGGCCGATGGTCGTCGCGTACAAGATGGCGCCGCTGACCTTCCGCCTTTTGAAACACCTTTACACCTTGCCCTACATCGCGCTGCCGAACGTGCTTGCGGGGAAATTCGTCGTCCCGGAATTCATCCAGGACGACGCGACGCCGCAAAACATGGCGCAGGCGCTGCTGAATTATTTTTCCGACAAAACCAGTTGCGACCGCCTGCGCGAACTGTTCACGAAAATGCACTTGGAACTCAGACAGAACAACGCGGAAAAAGCCGCCGCCGCGGTCGTTCGATGCCTTTACGGAGACGCGCATCGTGCCGCTCTCGACGCCTGAGGGACTCGTCTGCGGTGTCGACGAAGCCGGACGTGGATCGCTCGCCGCGTCGGTCGTCGCCGCAGCCGTTATCCTCGACCCCGCAAAACCGATTCGTGGGCTGAACGATTCAAAAAAGCTCTCGGCCAAACGGCGCGAAAGCCTGGCCTGGGAGATCAAGGAAAAGGCGCTCGCGTGGGCGATCGCCGAAGCGACCCGGGAAGAAATCGATACGCTGAACATTCTTCAGGCGAGCCTCCTCGCGATGCGCCGCGCCGTCGCCTCCTTGCCCGTCGCCCCCACGCGCGCGCTGATCGACGGCAATCATTGCCCCGAACTTGAGTGCCTGACCGAAGCCGTCGTCGGCGGCGACGGGAAAATCGCGCAGATCGCGGCGGCGTCGATTCTCGCCAAAACGGCGCGCGACGCTGCGATGCTGCGTTTGCATGAAAAATATCCGATCTATGGCTTCGACCGGCACAAAGCCTACCCGACGGCGCGGCACCTAGAAGCCTTGCAAAAATACGGCGTCAGCCCGGAACACCGTCGCAGCTACGCGCCCGTCTCAAGGCTGCTCGATTTTCGAAAGACTCAACCGTGAGCAAGCCGCCGACGATGGGCCTGGGCAAGGCGAGGAACGCAGGGGTTTACGGTTTTTTCGCGGGATCGCTCGCATGAAGTCCATCAGCTCGCGCGCGAATCCGCGCTTCAAGACGCTGAAAAAGCTCTTGGGGAACCGGCGGAAAAAAACCGGCCCGATCCTTCTCGAAGGTTTGCACCTCGTCGAAAGCTATATCGACCGCACCCCCGTGCCGGTCGAATTCTTCGTCAGCGAAAAAGGCATGCGAAACCCGGAAGTCGCGCGCTTTCTGGAAGACGCGAACGCGGAAACGAATTTCACACTCCTCTCCGACGCGCTCTTTGACGAAATAGCGACGCTCGAAGCGCCGAGCGGAATCATGGCGCTCGCCGACCGTCCGCTCCCCGAAGGTGACGCGGCGGACGACGCAGACGCCGTTCTGC
The DNA here is from genome assembly GCA_031264825.1 of Accumulibacter sp. Lineage (GTDB taxonomy): Bacteria > Pseudomonadota > Gammaproteobacteria > Burkholderiales > Rhodocyclaceae > Propionivibrio. Next base: position 15,595 of record JAISDL010000179.1, read on the forward strand.
TCGACGGAATCCAGGACCCCGGGAACCTTGGGTCGATTTTTCGGAGCGCGGCGGCGGCGGGCGTGCGTCAAATCCTTCTTTCGCCGGACTGCGCGCAAGCGTGGTCGCCGAAAACCCTGCGCGCGGGGATGGGCGCGCATTTTCAGCTCAGCCTCCATGAAAACGCCGACCTGCCCGCCTTCCTTGCTGCGTACAAAGGGCAGGCGGTGCTGACGGCACTCGAATCGAAAACGGATTTGTATTCGCTGAACCTGAAAGCGACGACCGCCTGGGTCTTCGGGAGCGAAGGGCAGGGCGTCGGCCCCCGGCTTCTGGAAGCCGTCGCGCTCCGCGTGAAGATACCGATGCCGGGGAAGGTCGAATCGCTCAACGTCGCCGCCGCCGCGTCCGTCTGCCTGTTTGAAATGGTGAGGCAGAGGACTGAGTCGGCGTTATTCCAGCAAAAGCGGCTCTGACGACGCGCGATCTTGGTGGGGCACGGCGCGCCGTGCCCAGCGGCGGTATAGGTTGGTGGTGAGCTATGCTACCCCCAACGATTCCGCAGGCTTATCAGGAATCAGGAGACGGGAAACAGGAGACAGATGAAAACCGATCGGTGTTTTGTTGATTCTTCTCCGGCCGAAGGCCGCAAGAATTTTCTGTCTCCTGTCTCCTGATCTCTGATCAGGCTCGCTGGCGTAGAATTCTTTCCTTCTCGCGGTTCCAGTCGCGCTCTTTTTCAGATTCCCGTTTGTCGTACTGCTTTTTCCCCTTGGCGAGGCCGATTTCGGCCTTGATGCGACCGTGCTGGAAGTGCAGGTCGAGCGGGATCAGCGCGTACCCGGCGCGCTCGACGCGACCGATCAGCTTGCTGATCTGCTTTCTGTGCAGGAGCAGTTTTCGCGTACGCACTGGGTCGGGTCTGACGTGCGTCGACGCTTCGGGAAGTGGCGTGATGTGCATCCCGAACAAAAACATCTCGCCGCCGTGCAGGATCACGTAGGATTCCTTGATGTTCGCGCGCCCCGACCGGATCGCCTTGACTTCCCATCCTTCGAGCGCAAGCCCCGCCTCGAATTTCTCTTCGATGAAATAATCGTGGAAGGCTTTTCTGTTCGTGGGGAGGCTCATGGCGGCAGTGTCGGCAATGTTATAATTTCATCAGGAAGCGCGTAATCAACCGCAGTTTCCAGAAAAACTTCAATAATACAGGATTCGCGCGGACGATGCGGGCAGCCAAAGTTGAAAAATCGGTTTTGATCGAACGCTCGGCAAAGCAGATGTTCGATCTTGTCGAAAATATCGAAAGCTACCCGAAATTTCTGCCGTGTTGCGGCGGCACCCGTGTCGATTACCGCGACGACAAAAAAACGATCGCGACGCTCTACGTCGATTTTCTGAGCATCCGCTCCAGCCTGACGACCGAGAATGAAAAAAACTATCCCGAAAGGATGAGCTTGAGGCTTGTGAGAGGGCCTTTCCGCCATCTCGACGGCGTCTGGAATTTCAATCGGCTCGCCGAGAATGCGTGCAAGGTCGATTTCTCCCTGTCCTACGCTTTTTCGAGCCGCGTGCTTGAAAAGCTTCTCGCGCCGATGTTCGGAACGCTCGCGGATACGTTTGTCGAGGCGTTCGTGAAACGCGCGAACGAAGTTTACGGAGCGGCGAATGGCTGATTCGATCACCGTCGAAGTCGTCTACCCCCTGAAGGAAAAACAGGAGATTTTCAGCCTCCGCTTGCCCGAAGGCGCAACGGTTGCGCAAGCGATCGAATCTTCGGGAATTCTCCTGAAATACCCCGAAATCGACCTGACGAAAAACAAGGTCGGCGTTTTCTCGAAACTCTCGAAGCCCGATACGCCGTTAAAAGACAAGGATCGCGTCGAAATCTACCGTCCTCTGATCGCCGACCCGAAAGAAGTCCGAAAACAGCGCGCCGCCGAAGGAAAAACGATGAAAAAGGGCGTGGGCGAGGCGGGCGGTGAAAAGTAA